>JBGSSQ010000050.1:0-7578 GCA_041736975.1 Gammaproteobacteria bacterium | reverse complement strand
ATCGGTAGTAATCGTTTTCACACCAGGCAAAGCTCTTTGAGCACTAGAAGTCAAAGGCGTGCCAATAAATTCACTGAGATCCGCCATTACGTAAAAAGCCCCCCCCACCTCATACGCCTTGTCAGGCATATCTGCACCAATCTCTTTCAATTTATCGGCCACATAAGTAACCATTGGCGCATAATAGGAAATCAAACGCTGCTGCTCTTCTTCGCCAAGATCATCCATCGCTGCTGCGTATGCATGGCAGCTACTTTTACTCGCATGACCTATGATTTCAGTCTGTATTTCTTCAAACTGATGCAGCAATTCATGATTCTTACACACCACAACGCCCATACGCTCACCAGCTGCTGACAAAGCCTTAGTACTAGAGCGTATTAGCACAATTCTATCACGCAAATCAGGGGCAACCTGATACAAGGAAACATGATCATGATGATCTAATCGCAATTCTGCGTATGCCTCATCCAATATAATGGGCACATTGTTCAAATCCGCATCCTGACGTATAACCTCGGCTATTTGCTCCCATTCTGCTTCCCCCAGAACCTGACCGGTAGGGTTGTTTGGATAACAGAAAACAAAAGCGCTGACTTTACCACCATCAAAAGCAGCTAGGTCTTTAGCCTTTTTAATTTCATCCGCTAGTGCAGCAGCAGTCAAGTGATACCCCGGCAACTTTAAAACATCGATAGTATGCAACCGGTTGGCACGCTGAGCACCCGCATGCAAGCTATAAAAAGGGCTAGGGGTGATGATCCGCCCCGACGGTGTTTTGGTATTGATAGCCTGAAAGATCGCGTACAATGCCGTTGAGCCACCCACCGTAAACAAAACATCACCAGCCTCTATTGAATCTTCTACAGGCAACTTGTAAAAACAAGATAAACCTTTAGCAATCTTCTCTCGAGATTTTTTATCACCACCGGGCTCACCATACTCAACAGCAGCATACCCAGAAGCTCTAATCTTATGTAGAATTTTGAAGGGAAGTCCAGTCGCCTTTCTAGCCATATCTTTAAATCGAAATGCAGCATTCTTTTTGGGTGATAGTGCTTCCGATGACAATGGTGATTGAGATGAGACTTGCTGTGACGAGTTAACTTTTATTTCATTGTCACGTAATGTTCGTTCGTAGTCCCGCTCATAGTCTCGAATAATCCCTCTAGCTTCACGCGCCCTTTCCGACAAACCGCCCCAAAAACCTAATTCTGCGGCAGTGAGCTGGTCATTAACCGGGAAGGTAGGACGTCCCATACCCGCCAAAACAACTTCACGTGTAGATTCCTCGCTAACCCGATGAGCCCATTTATTCAGCGCCATAATTCGGTCAGATGAGACTAGTTCCCCATCGGGAGAGAGTAGTTTTTTCATGGAAACACACCCCCAACTGTAAATTTTAAAGAATTTCTCATATCAATGGCCCAACTTTTATCTTCTATCAAAGCCCCACACCCATAGCGGCATTAGCCAAATTCTATCATAGGGTTTAGGGAAATGAAACCACTGGTGTTAACTAACCAAATAAACCTGTGTAAACACACCAAGGAATGCTGTGAATTCTATTGTGCAAGCGGCGCGTGGCGCGATTCAAGAAGGGATAACTATTGAGCAGTGGCATTGTCGCAAGGATTCGGCTGCGCGCTATCGTTATAGGCCATTTTTTCTGGGTTGGGTTGCTTTGCTTGGCTCGCAATGGCGGAGATACATGGCGGGGGGGCTGTGTGATAATTTCCTTTGTGTAGAAACTCCGGGCAATCTAGGATATACTTTGAAGTGTAGGTATCCTTAATAGGTAAAATTCTCCGCCACTTTGGGATAGCTTTTGACCTTAAGCTCCACAAAGTGCGCACACTAGGATTACTTCGGGATTACAGATAGTATGACAAAAAGCTCAGCCGACAAAGAACTCCTTCATATCGGTGATTTTCTTGCGAAAATCGCTGAAAAAAGCCATCATGTATATTGGTTAAGCTCCCCTGACTTAAAAAAAATCATTTACGTCAGCCCAGCGTATGAAAAAATATGGGGACGGTCTACTGAAGAGCTGCTTAAAAACCCAGCACTATGGGATCTATTCCTACATCCAGATGATCGACGCGACCGACACCCTATCAGCGATCTTGCTGAAAGAGTCAAGTCCGAGGGCGCCGCTGCTCGCTTTGAAGAAAATTACCGTATCATACGACCTGATGGTGAAATTCGCTGGATCCTTGACCGAGGATTCCCGATCTTCACTGATAAAGGCGAGATTTGCGGCATTACCGGCGTGGCAATCGATGTTAGCAAAGAACATCAGGCCGAAGAATACCTGAGCAAGGCCAAAGCAGCAGCCGAAACAGCAAATCAAGCCAAAACCAAGCTTCTCAGTAATATCAGCCATGAACTTCGTACCCCACTGAATGGCATTCTCGGCCTAACAGAAATCCTTAGCAATCATAGTTTACAAAAAAACTGCCATACCATGGTTCAAGACATCAACACCCTAGCCAACCATTTACTGCTCTTAGTCAACGATATTTTAACCATCACAACAATTGAGACCGGTAATTTAAAATTAGTCTACAACCCTGTAGAGATTAAAGATGTCGTTGAAAACACCATTGAGCTTATGAAGTATAAACTAGCGAATAAAACCATCACATTCCATGTGGAATTTGATAAAAATGTTCCGAGGACTATAGAGGTTGACCAAGCACGATTTCGACAAATTCTTGTCAACATCATTGATAATGCCATTAAGTTCACTGAGAAAGGCCACATTAAAACGGTTGTCAGTGCTGATATCCAAAGTGCTGGACATTGTGTTTTGCAGGTTAGCGTTTCTGATACTGGCATAGGCATACTGCCCGAATTTCTCTCAAAGATCTTCAAACGATTCTCGCAGGTCAATGAAAAGTGCTACATAAAAGATTACGGTGGCGTTGGTTTAGGTCTATCAATATGTGAAGAACTCTTAGACCTCATGGATGGCAAACTTTCTGTCACCAGTAAGATTAATGAAGGCTCCACATTCACATTCACTATACCAACAAAATATGTAACTTCACCCAATAAAAATGGGCAGCTACCAAAGGAAGACAACACCTCCACAAAACATCATACTCGTATATTATTAGTTGAAGACGAACCAATCAATCTAAAGGTTATGGAGCTGATGCTCAAAGACATTAACTGCAGCTATGATATTGCCACCACAGGTAATGAAGCCTTCACATTTGGAAAAACAAACGAATACGACGTCATTCTGATGGACATTCAATTGCCAGACATCAATGGCGTCGAGGTAACAAGAAAATTACGCACAGCAGGGGTGACCACCCCCATCATTGCCACTACAGCACATGCCTTTCCGGAAGAGCGACAGAACTTCATAGACGCAGGGATGAATGAGGTACTGACAAAACCTTTTAGACAACAGCAAATATTCGATGCCATCGCCAGCGTAAGAAAACACGACAAAGCGAATAGCGAATAACCCAAGTCAGTGTGTAGCTACGCCTTTTTCAAAACCATTACTTTGAACAACTCACCCATCTCGCTGGGCAAAGTTAACATTTTCACTTGGTTGGCAAACTTAAATTGCATTTCCGGGGTTGTTGCCACCTGCCGCATAATGTCCAGCAAACCATTTTGGAGTAAAAATTCTGCTTGTGTTGAATAGTGACAAACCCGCAAACCAAGTGATTCCGCAGCATTACCCACAGCAGTAAAATCGACATGAGCTGTAATATCTTGAATGCCGGTGAGAATCAGTGGATCGGTGTGAGCGCGCTGCTGATAATGACACATTAAGGTTCCCGCACAACGCTGTGGGTGATAATATTCCCTTTGCAGAAAACCATAATCAATCAAAATGATCTCTCCAGCGGATATAAAGTTTTCTATACTCTTGAGCCAAGGCGCAACATTGACATTAATTTCAGATGAGTATTGCAGCGGAAAATCAATATCGAGTAATTTAATTTGGCCTTCTAAGATTGCAGAAGCAGAACGCAGGCCCCAAGAAAAATAATCACCCTCTGAAGTCACTACTCGCTCTTGATAGCCGGATTCGGTACGCTGAAAAAGTGTTACAGGCATAGCATCAAGCACTTCGTTGGCAATAATAATTCCGTCAAAACGTTCTTGTGGCGACTCATTTAACCACACTATGCGTGATAAAATTTCAGGAGCCTCTTGCTCAATAAATTCTCGCTGCCGTTGCTTCAACTCAGGGCTAATATCCAAGATATAATATCGCTCGGGGAGACAACCTCGTTTTTCTAAAGACTTTAATATCCCTAAAGCTAAACGTCCAGTACCAGCACCAATTTCCAGTATTGCCGGGCTCTGATGCCGGGATAATACTTTTTCACAATAGCCAGCCAAACACTCTGCAAACAATGGCGAAATTTCAGGAGCAGTAACAAAATCACCTTTCACACCTATCTTTTCGGTACCAACACAATAATACCCCAAGCCTGGGGCATATAAGGCAATCTCCATAAAGCGTGAAAAACTCATGGGACCATTTTGTTTTATTTCAGAACGAATTTCCTCAGCCACACGTGATGCATGCTCTTCTGCCACATGATCCATCAAATCGCTATACCACACCCCCTTACTCAATATTATGTCTCCTCACATAAACCTAGATTCTGCAGTTGAAATCTAGGTTAAAAGAAAAATAGGCCTTTTTCAAGGTCTGTGGCGACTTATTCTTAATCCTACCGACTTTGCCTGTTGCACTGCCATCGGTTTGCGTAATTCTAATGTTACCTCATTGATGGCCGGAGAGAATCGCCACAGCCAACTGACAATAGCTTGCGCTAAAGTTTCGATTAGCTGGAAACTTGTGGACTGCACGTAACCTGACAAACCTGTAGCAATTGCTGAATAATCAAGTGTATCAGTCAAAGTTTCAGAATACGCAGCCTGAACAATATTGGTTTTAAACGCAATATCCAGCTCAACAGGCTGTGGATTTATTCGCTCTTCTGGCAAGACACCAATGATGGTATGAACGATTAAATTCTGTATGAAAATCTCATCAGCACTCATGTGCGAATTCCAATGCCTTTTTCCAACAATAGCCACGCAATGCCATAAGCAATCAGAGTAAATAGGGTCAAGCCTATCAGTGAGGCCATCACATTGACATCTGACTCTCCCAACATCCCGTAACGAAAGGTGTTAACCATATAAACCACAGGGTTAAAATGCGACGCAGACCGCCAAAATGGCGGCAGCATTTCGATAGAATAAAATACACCACCCAAATAAGTTAGTGGCGTCAGAAAAAAAGTAGGAATCATTGCTATTTGATCGAAATTATCGGCATAAAGCGCATTAATCAAACCTAAAATTGAAAATAATCCTGATGATAAGATAATCACAAATAGCATAATGCCAAAGTGAGCGATGGTTAAATGAGTAAAAAATAGGGATATCATTACCACTAACGCGCCAATCACTAAACCTCTCAACACACCACCTGCCATATAGCCAAGCAAAATAATGGAGCTACTGGCTGGTGCAATCAAAATTTCTTCGATACTACGAACAAACTTGGAGAGATAAAAAGAAGTTGATACATTGGTATATGAATTAGTAATCACCGCCAACATCACAAGACCTGGCGTAATATATTGAGCATAGCTAAACCCATGCATAGCACCTATACGACTACCAACCAAGCCACCAAACACTATAAAATAAAGACTCGTCATAATAGCCGACGGCACAATTGTCTGACCCCAGATCCTCAAAAAACGCGTGATCTCTCTACGCGTGATTGTCCAAAAGGTGATCCAATTTTCTGCCCTCATGATTTTGAGCTCGTGGTTAATAACATAAACATCTCTTCCAAACGATTAACTTTATTTCGCAGACTATTAACTGTTATGTGGTGCGCAGAGAGTCGATCAAAAACATCATTCATACTTTGCGAATTTTTGACGTCGATTTCCAGCGTCGTTTCGTCTATTTTACGTAGCGTCAGTCCTTCCAAGTTCGGCAAATCAGCGGCTATAGGGGCTGCAAGAGATAAAATAAAACTTTCCATTTGCATCGTGCTTAATAACTTAGCCACACTGGTGTTCTCAATAATTTCACCATGGTTAATAATAGCGATATTGCGACAAAGATTTTCAGCCTCTTCTAAATAGTGTGTTGTGAGAATAATGGTGGTGCCTTGTTGATTGATTTCTCGGATGAACTGCCACATGGATCGTCGTATTTCTAAGTCTACTCCGGCAGTGGGCTCATCTAGTATTAGCAACTTGGGCTCATGCACCATAGCCCTTGCGAATAACAAACGACGCTTCATTCCGCCAGATAGTTCTCGCACCTGATTATGACGCTTTCCCCACAAATCAAGTCGTTTAAGGTATTTTTCTGTACGTTCTTTAGCCAACGCGCGAGGGATACCGTAATAGCCCGCTTGCTGCAATAAAACATTTTCAACTTTTTCAAAAATAGCGAGATTATATTCTTGAGGTACCAAGCCAATGCATCTTTTGACATCGTTTTTCTGAGCATCTAAATCATAACCAAAAACACTGACCATGCCAGATGACTTATTAATTAAGGAGGAAACAATGCCAATTAAAGTGGTTTTACCCGCGCCATTAGGGCCCAGCAGTGCAAAAAAATCACCCTCACGCACTTCCAGATCAATACCTTTTAAAGCCTCAAGCTTATCGCCGTAGACCTTTTTAAGGCCATTGATCTGTAACGCTAGCATGAACCAACAACAACCATGTTAACCCTGTTCCTGCTTCTCTCGAATTTCATCAATAGTCTTGCAATCAATACACAGCGTGGCAGTAGGCCTAGCCTCAAGACGACGTATCCCTATTTCTGCACCACAAGCCTCACAAAAACCGTACTCTCCGGTTTCTATTAACTCTAAGGCTTCTTCAATTTTTCTGATAAGCTTGCGCTCTCGATCCCGAGTACGCAACTCTAATGTAAATTCCTCTTCTTGGGCAGCACGATCGAGTGGATCTGGAAATATCGCCGCTTCATCCTTCATATGATGCACTGTGCGATCCACGCCCTCACGCAACTCACGATCCCAATTAGACAGCAATGCATTGAAATGCCCTAGTTGGTCTTTATTCATATACGCTTCATTCTTTTTTAGCTTATATGGCTCGAAATGAAAGGGTCCGCTAATAGCAGATTCACGACTACGCTTGTTGACACTCGCCTTCTTGGTTACAGCAGTTTTGCTGGTTTTTGACGTTATCTTCGAATTCGTTGGCATATATCCCTCCTACTAAAAACAATATTTAATTATAGCTGAAATCCGGCATCCTTACGATTATTCAGACTACATTGGCCGCCAGAGCTTATTTGCCCCCCCTAAGCCACAAATCAACTCGCTTGACGGAGCAGGCATGTATACCAAATTCACCGCTGAGGCGCAATAATTTTGTCACACCCCCACTCACCAGTGTAGACTTGCTCAGCGGGTCCTATAAGCCACACTTCATGCCCGCGACCAGCCCACTGTACCCGCAGATCCCCACCAGGCAGAGATACGGTGACATCACTATCACACCAGCCCTGGTCGCTGCCAATAACAGC
>JBGSSQ010000306.1:0-7295 GCA_041736975.1 Gammaproteobacteria bacterium | reverse complement strand
CCAGCAGGCCTGCTTTCTCTGCCCCCTGGTGTGCATCTGCTGATGGCTGATAACTTAACTTTAGGTGATTGGGCACGTATGGCCTCAACTTGTCAGCCGCTGAATAAAGTCTATAAAGTGAAAATAAAAAAATATATAGAGGGATTATTAAAGCCCATTCTCGGTACTCAGCTTATTCCTGAGACGCTATTTTCTGATCCTATTTTTATAAAGTATCCCCCTAATTATCATCTCCTTGAAAAGATATTAAAAAAATCAGGACCCTTTATAAAAACCATGTTCACTTTGGATGCCAAACCATGGCAAATCGCTGCGCTCTTGGGGATGGAGGAGGCTTTATCAGACAGTTTTCCTCAACAGTTACTTGACCTTAAAGACAGTTTTGGTTTTGGTGTACTTCAGTATTATATAGCAGGGGGGCACACCGATTTGGTTCGTAATTGGTTCTCTCGTTATAAGCCTTATTTCAAAGCATCAACGGATGCTGACTATGAGCTAGCCGAACTTGCCGCCGCCGTTGGTCACCCACCTATTTTAGCCCTGTTTACTAAAAATTACGGGTTTGATTTGAATAGATTTAATGTTGAACTAAACCGAACATTAGTGCATTGGGCAGTGGAATTTGCACAGGGTGCAACAGCTAGATGGTTAATTGAAAATGCTAAAGTTAATCCAAAGAGAGGTCGAAATTTGCTCTTAGCTGCTGCAGAGCATGGTCTATGGAAAATCTTTGATTATCTGGAGGAATCGAATCGTGTTAGCGAGTTGAGCACTCAAGGTGAGATAAATGAACTTGTAATATATTTTGCCAGATCTGGGGGGCACAGCTTCATAGTTGAGTTAGCTCAAAAATACAAACTTGACTTGAAAACACTGCAGCATCGAGGTGAGAATATTCTATTTTCTGCTGCAATCGGTGGGCAATTTGAAATGGTCAAGTTTTCTTGTGAACAGGGCTGGAGTGATATCAACCAACGTTGGGATAATAATATGACAATATTACATATCGCAGCGAGAGCGGGTCAAGTCAAGTTGATTTCTCAATTACTACAGGAATACCCGGAACAGCTTAATGTCAATTTGGTCGATAATTTTGACCGTACCCTGCTATTTTACGCTGCAATGCATGGGGATGTTGATAATCTACTCACATTGTTAAGGCAATTTTACAGTAAGGATGATTGCCTTAGAAAAGATGCTAATGGGGCAACCATTATCCACGCTGCCTCTGAGATGGGTAGACTCCCATTTTTGAAAGAGCTGATCCTGGTATGTGGTGATGAGTGTTTACACGATCTTGATAACCATAATCGATCGGTTTTGCATTATGCTTGCTCGTCACGAAATTTGGCATTAATAGACTGGTTAGTTAAAGAGCATAAACAATCATTTACGGCAGAAGATATGACAGGAAACACTCCGCTGCACAGGTTGGCACAAGCTGCTACCCAAGAAAATTCAAATCTTTGGGAAGATCTGCCCTTGATTGCAGAAAAATTTGGCATTGAATACATCACTGATTTTCGAGATAAGGAAGGTATGTCCGTAAAGGATTATCTTGAAACAGCGAATCAATCTACTGTGCTGAGTGAAATCAATGCAATGTGCCGTTATCATCATGGACCCAATTAAACACGGCACTTCTAAGAGAAATTAGCTTACCAAGGTGAATCAGCACCCGTGCCTGAGGGAGAATCAGCTATCATAGCCCCAGCAGTTTTACTAATACAGGACGTGTTTCAGCAAATTTTACTTGTTTACGGCTGCTAAAATGGCAATATATTAATATATCTATTAAATTATCTTCGCAATGTGGTACAATCACTGCCAGATACGAACACAGATTAGACCAGCGGTAATATTGGAGGTAAGATGAAATTGAAGCTTTTTCGGTCGACTAACAAGAGTCCAAATAATGATCAAGCCAAAGGCGCGCCCCCCCTCAATAAAGGCAAAGGGATTTTTCGTAAAGCCGATAAAGCTAATGTGACAGCAGTGATAAGTGCGGCACCCGTTCAAAATCCAGCGCCTTCAGCAGGTCTACTTTCACTTCCCCGAGACATACATTCGCCGCTGGGAAAAAAATTAAGCCCAGCTGATTGGGCCAGTATGGCTGCCACCTGTAAGCAGCTGAATGCTTTTTATAAACCCAAGATAGCAGCATATAAACAGGAATTATCAAAACAAGTTTTCGATACACACCTTATCCCAACGACTCTCTTTTCTGATCCATTTTTTGAAAAAACACCCACCCAATTTTCGTCTTCTTGACAAGTTACTTAAGAAATCAACTCCCGTTATCAAGATGATGTTAACTTTCGATGTGAAGCCATGGCAAATTGCGGCACTGCTAGGCATGGATGAGGCATTAAACGCGGCCTTTAGCCATGCAATAGAGGATGTGAAGGATAGTCGCGGCTATACAATCCTTCATTATTATGTGGTGGGGGGGCATGAAAATCTAGTTCGAGATTGGTTTACTCGTTATAAACCATTTTTCAAAGCCCAAACCGATGACGACTACGAATTAGCTGAATTAGCAGCGGCGGCAGGGCATGCTTCACTACTAGCGATGCTAAAAAGAATTTATGGGTATGATTTAAAAAGATTTAACGAGGAGTTGCAGATAACACTAATACACTGCGCGGTTGAGTTCGGACAGACTGGAACAGCTAAATGGTTAATTGAAAAAGTTGGCGTCGATCCTGGGAAAGGGCGGAACTTATTACTACTTGCTGCTGAATATACGCGACTTAACTTCTACGATTATTTTGTATCACTAAATCAAGGTAGGCAACTAACGAATGCTGAGTTTGATGAGCTAATAATCCATGTCGCTCGATTTGGTGGAAAGAATTACATTATGGACTTAACCGAGAAGAATAGTGACGAAGTAATGAAAGGGATAAGATTCAAAGGTAAAAGCATATTATTATCCGCGGTATGTGGTGGACAATACGAATTAGTCAAGTATTGTATTGATCGTGGGTGGGGAGAAATTGATCAGCGCTGGAATAATGGTTTGACAATATTACACGTTGCAGCGGGTCAGGGACAAGTGAAATTGATTGCACAATTGCTTGAAGAATATCCAGAGAAGCTTGATGTGCAGACAGTCGATGATTTTAATCGAAGCCTGTTGTTCTCTTCGGCAATGCATGGTGATTTTGCAAAGTTCTGGAGTTTATATACACAATACTTCAGTCATGAAGATTGTTTCAAACCTGATATTGGCGGGAAAACTATTGTCCATATCGCTTGTCATAGCGGCTGCCTGATATTTTTGAAAGCGCTAATTCAAAAATTAGGTGACAATTGTCTAAGCCAAACTGATCAGTTAAATCGAACCGCGTTGCATTATGCCTCCCTCTCCTGCAATCCTGCCTTAGTAGAGTGGTTAGTGAAGGATCACAAGTTTTTACTTTCAGCGGAAGATACTACCGGTAAAACACCGCTTCATGTTTTAGCTGAAGACGCTCAAAATAGACCTCAACTGTGGAATGGTCTGCCGTGGATTGCTGAAAAATATGGTATTGAATATATCACTGATTTCCGAGATAAAGACGGTATGTCAGTAAAAGATTATCTTGAAGCAGCGAATCGACCTACTGTGCTACGCGAAATCAATGCGATGTGTCGTTATCATCATGTCTATTAGCCATTTACTCTAACCTTACACAGCGTACTCACTTCCCGACACTGCCACCACAAAGAATATTTACACAGAAATCACACATTATCAGCCATTTAAATGATAATAAAATAATATTGTCTATTGAATTATCTTCTCAATATGGTACAATAGCTAGCAGATATGAATACAGATTAGACTAGCAGCAATATTGGAGGTAAAATGAAGCTGAAGCTTTTTTTCAGTCGTCGCAACAGAGATTCGAGCGGCAACACTCCAATCAATGGTATTGCAGCTCTGACCGGTTCTAATGAGCCTCAGGCCCAAAAGAAGCGTCATAATACCAACCTATCAGGCAATGGGCATTCTGGTCAAATGGTAGCATCTGCTGTAGCTCCAGGGTTGCTGGCCCTTCCTAAAGATTTACATTTAGATGCACTGGGACGTTTTTTAAATCCAAACGATTGGGCAAGCTTAGCAGCAACCTGCAAGGGACTAAACAATTTCTATGGCAAAAAAATAAAATCTTACAAAACTGAGGTAATTAAGTATGTGACTGAACTTGTCCCCGCAGCTGTATTATCCGATCCTCTCTTTAAGGACTTCCCGATCAATTACCTTCGACTTGGTAAAATACTCAAAAAATCAGGGCCTATTATCAAAATGATGACTAATTTTAACTTCGAACCATGGCAAATAGCAGCCTTACTGGGTATGGAAGAGGCCCTGGATGTGGAATGGCACGCTGCGCAGAAACGGAATCCAAACATTGGCGAAGGCCCCTATACTAAAAGAAAGGATGACAAAGGCTATACGGCTCTACATTATGAAGTGGTCGGTGGCGACAGAACCGTTGTTCAGAATCATATAGAACAACTACGTCGCCCAGATCCATTGGAGTACTACGAGCTTGCAGAAATCGCTGCGGCAGCCGGTTCAATTGACATTATTGATCTAATTCGAAGTTGCGGTCATGGTGTTTTTAATATGCAATGGATGCGCCAAAAAACCCACCAGACATTCGCAGACTGGGCCTTTGAATTTGACCAAGGTGAAACAGTGACATGGTTACTTGGTGAAGGAGTCAGACTAAACTTTTGCGCACGGTGGGATAAAAGCCAAATTTTGCGACATCGAGATATCAATGCAGCACCTATTCTTGATTCCGCGCACAGAGATAACAACTTATAGCCCCCCTCCGGCAAATAACGATAGCGACACCAGAGCGGTACTATCATGTCCGAAAAGTCAACAAATGATTTATCACCAGCTCTGTTAACTTGGCTTATAACACGCGTGATAGATCATAATATTGATAATTGCGTTCGCAAAACTGGAAAAAGATATGATTGACTGCGCGAATGATACCGAAATACATAATCAGCGCTTCAAATTCGTAATTTCCTCAATATCTACTATACTTACACTGCGACAGGATTAAAGTTCTTTCTTGGCAACAAGAGAATGCTATCGCCAAGATTGGATCAAGAGACCAATATTAGGTTGAGTCAGGGTTTTTGACGGCTTTAAATCCAGGGGAAGCGGAGCTCTTAAGCCGTTAGAACAAACACAGCTCTGACTCGAGTAGTATTATTTATGCGGGAGAAGCAACATGAACAATAAGGGTAGTAATATTTCTACTCATAGAACTGAAGAAATATTCAAGCAAACTAAAAATGCTGAATACGTTGAAACAATTGAGAAACTGCCATATTTGTCCAAACTCAAAAATCTTAAGAATCAACTGGCTGGGGAATACACCCCATCTGAAGCTGACATGAGAGAATTTTCGGACGGAGAAAACTTTGGGTTTTCTGATGATGGTACAGTCCCGGATGAGTGGAGAAAAATTCAACTTTACCAAGACTTTTTCAATAAGAACAACTTTCCGAATACTCATAAGGATGTATTTGAAGCCAGGACAGAGATTTTAAAAGTCATAGCCAGAGATGAAGTTCCGAATAAAATTGAAGATATTATAGGATCGGATGATAAGCCCCATATACAGAAAATTAAAGAGCTTAAACGTTTATATTGGGACTACGTTGATCTTTACCCAATAAAAGATCATGTGAAAAATCTTGCCACCACATCTGCAGACGCACTAAAAATTGACCAAAAAGATAACGCAAAAGCTTTTTTTCAGATAGCAGAATATAAAAAACTATATGGCACACTTGGCATTGACAATACCACAATACTTCAAGAAGAAGAAAAAGTGAACCAACGATTGCAAGCTTCATATAACGAAAATTTAATGAAAATAATGAAGCATGAGAGCTCCCCCTTACTAGACAGGCTCAAGAGTGTTAGCATATTACAATCAGAAACAAAAAAGAATTACCCTGAGTTGAAAATTAACAATATAATAACTGACTTGAAAACAGAAATAGTCGGGATTAAGTTTCCCAGTAAAACAAGTGATTTTGAAAGGATTTCCCAGCTAAAAGAACTTTTATCACAGTGCATTATCTTAAATCAACAGGATAGTAAAACTTTATTGATTGAGACAATAAAGGGATTTGAACTAAAACTTAAACCAAAAACAATTTTAGCCGAAATAGAAAGGATTAATGAAAGCCAAGTCTCTCCTCAGAAAAAACTGGGATCACTGAATTTGTTGTTAAGCTATGCTTTAGAACAAGGAGTAGATATCCCTTCTGATATTAAAAGCCTTTTCAACAACTCTTTTAAGCACTTGTCTAATAAACTTGCTTCTGACCTTATCTCTCAATCTAGAAATCTTTTATCTAACGTTGACTGGGAAAATGTTTGCACACCCGAACAACAAAATTCTTTCACCGCCAATTATTCCAATGAATTATCTCAATTTGTAACAAATACGATTTTAGAAAAGACAGATATCAACGCTTCGTTTCTTGCTATTCGGCAATGGCTTTACATTGCATCTCAATGCTTAAAAGAGCGTGACTATAATTCTGCTCATGCAATTCGGGTTGGGATGATTCCAATAGCAGTTAATAGATTAGTTGAGGTTGCGACAGTTCGTGAAAAAGAAACATTGAATCAACTTGCCGAGCTTTTCAACTTACAGCGAGGCAATGTATTAGCTCTAGCAATGGAAAAAAATGAGGGCCTTCCCACAGTACCCTCTTTCATTTCTTACTCCACCATAGTAGCGGGAGCAGTTGCTGGTCAATCAGGTGTTGGCAATGATAATGACAAGGACGATCTACAGACACGGGAAGATAATATTTCAGAAATACTTGAAACCAACATTACTGAAAATGGCATAAAATTACAAGAAACCCTTACCAATTTGAAAGGTATGGATAGCACTGATAGCCAACCAGTTGATTTTGGGATAAGCATTTCTGACACGCAGCAGAATGCCCTAAGCGAAGAAGTACTACCTAGCGTAATGAAAGCCTCGAAAGAAAATCGGGAACGAATAAAATTTGAGAACAAGGGAAAAATTCTCAAGACCCTTGGAGCGCTGAGAGACTTTGAGATAGTATCTAATTCTGATTTTGAGGAGCTGCAGGATATTATCACACCGTTAGCTGTTCAAGATATTTTATCAAAAGAAATATCTACAAATCCGAATAAAATAGCACGACAAAAAAAGGATAGAGAAAACATACTGAATAAAATTAATGACATAAAAGAAGGCAAAAGGGGAGTTCTGAAAGTCACAAAAAAA
>JBGSSQ010000037.1:0-8579 GCA_041736975.1 Gammaproteobacteria bacterium | reverse complement strand
ACAATGCTGGGCATTAATGCGATGGCTGCCTACTGAAGGGGAGGATAACGATAAACTCCCTGCTATTCAGAATTTGAATTCCCTTCAAATACTTCATCATAAACCAAAGGGCAGCTCGCGACTTCAGGCGAGAGTATCACCCCTTGGTTGTAATTATAGCACAGTATGGCAAAAAACAATCCCTCTCCCGTCAATAGCCCCGTCTTTGCGAGCGCAGCGTGGCAACCCAGAAAGGGCGCTATTAACGAAGAAGGCGCCTTAAGTTCCTCGGCTACCTGAACGACCACGGCGACTACTACTGTTTCCAGCACCACCCTGCCAACCGCCTGGTCGCTTGCCACCGAAACTTTGTGGTCTGGATGCCGGTGTTTTATTACGCTGAGTCTGAGGAGTCAGATTTCTAGCGGAAGGATCCGGCTCAAAGCCCGGGATTACCGATTGAGGAATCTCACGTTTGAGCACACGCTCAATATCTCTTAACAATCGATGCTCGTCACTACTCACCAGTGATATGGCTTCACCCATATTGCCTGCTCGACCTGTTCGGCCAATTCTATGCACATAGTCTTCAGGCACCATAGGCAAATCATAATTAACGACGATAGGCAGTTGATCAATATCCAAGCCACGCGCTGCAATATCGGTTGCGACTAACACGCGAACTTTATTGCCTTTAAATTCGGCCAATGCACGTGTTCTAGCACCCTGAGTTTTGTTGCCGTGAATAGCGGTTGCACTCAAACCATCTTGAGATAACTGTCGTGATAAACGATCGGCGCCATGTTTGGTTCGTGTAAAAACCAAAACTTGCTGCAAATTGCGTGTACCGATGAGATAAGATAATAATCTTGATTTAGAGGTTTTATCGACGTTATGAACAAAATGCTTTATTCCCTCCGCGGCTGTATTACGTTGAGCCACTTCCACATTGACAGGAGAGTTCAACATACCATCGGCTAATGCTTTTATATCGGATGAATAGGTTGCCGAAAACATCAGATTTTGTCGTTGCTTTGGCAATACACCTATAATCTTGCGGATATCACGGATAAAGCCCATATCCAACATACGGTCAGCCTCATCTAAGACCAAAATTTCTACACGTGATAAATCGATAGTTCGACGTTGCACGTGATCCAACAATCTTCCTGGTGTCGCCACTAAAATATCACAACCTCGATTCAACTTGTCAATTTGAACATTAATACTTACACCACCAAAGATGACGTGAGACCTAAAAGGAAGATCAGCACCGTACTCTTTAAAGCTCTGATCGATTTGCGCAGCCAATTCACGTGTTGGAGCCAAAATCAAGGCGCGTATGCGTCTCACTTTAGATTTGGAAGCTTCTGTTTCAAGACTCAACAAGTCGAGAATAGGCAAAGCAAATGCGGCTGTTTTTCCTGTGCCCGTTTGCGCACCCGCTAATAAATCACGACCGGCCAAAATCGGGGGAATAGCTTGTTGCTGAACGGGTGTGGCTATGGTGTAACCTTTATTTGCTACGGTACGAACTAACCCAGGTGATAACCCGAGGGACTCAAATGACATAATGATTCTCCTAAACCAGCCTATTGGGCATAAGACCCAAATTCGGTCTAGGCGGATATTTATTTTTACTAACTTAACGCAACCGAAAATACGCGTAAGAGACTATTCTGACACACTATGACAGGAATCACAAGTTTTTAGTGAGCGCGCGCACACTCGCCTTGTACCCCAGGGGTTAATGGCTAGAGATAACTCAACCTCTCCCCTGCTTTTTCCCAATAATTCAGGAAGAGCAGTTATGAAGAAAAAGGATCAGGTAAGGCCCCATCGTCAGTTGCTTTTCTAGACGTCACACGCACAGAGCCAGCACCAGATTTAGCGCGAATACCTTGGTTTTTGCTTGCAGTGACTCTGCCATTGCGCAAGTCCTGATCTCTGTTCGCAGCGACTTTACCACTGCGGATTTTTTGGCCATTACTCGCAGCAACTTTACCATCGCGATCCTCATGGTATTCTCGACGTCTCATTCCAACATCGCGACGCCCTTGATACTCTTGGTGTCTACCGAAACCATCTCCACCCGTTAGAGTCTGTAAGTGAATGTCTTTTTGTAAAGGCATCGTCGGCGCGACCATTCGAGTTATTCGAGGAGCATCCGTCTCCATTTGCTGTTGACGCATAAACTCGTACTTACCTCCAGTCACCGTTTCAACGTTATGATCATCAGTCATTACAACAGGTCGCATGAAAATCATTAAGTTGGTTTTTTTCATCGTACGCGTATCTGCTCGGAATAGATGACCAAGGAGTGGTATATCACCTAATAGAGGAACTTTAGACACGGTAGTATCCAATTGACTCTGAAGCAACCCACCTAACACTAAAGTTTGACCATTTTTAGCCATGACTGTAGTCGTAATAAAACGTTGCGAGGTATCAGGATTACCACCGGCGCCGCCCGTATTGGGCAACACATTAGAGAGCTCTTGCTGAATGAGTAATTTCACTTCCCCATCCGGTGTGATTTGAGGCTTTAACACTAATATTAAACCCACGTCACTTCGCTCATAGGTTGTCAGTGGCGCTCCACCTGTTGCATTATTGGCAATATTAGATGTGGCAAATGACACTTTTTGACCGACTTTAATTGTTGCCTCTTGATTGTCCAAAGTCACTAAATTCGGCGTCGCTAAAATATTAGAACGTGAATCCGTATGCAATGCTCGAAGTACAGCTCGCAAATCACTATTACTTAAGACGCCCAGCGTTAAACCTGTTCCCAATGTACCCAAGGCTGAAGCACCAGGAAATGTACTGGTCGCTGGCGAAAGATCAGATTGGCCAGCTGGATTACCATAACGAGTAAAGGCTTGATAATTTCCTTTGAAACCCCACTCGATACCCAAATCTCGCTCAATAGATAAATCCACTTCTGCAATAACAACTTCGATAAGCACTTGTGGCAAACGTATATCAAGCTTAGCAACCACTTTACGACATTTCTTAATCAACTCTCGAGGGCCGGTGACAATAAGGGCGTTAGTGGATTCTTCCCATTGAATATTACTACCCAGACTACCACTACGCGGCGCGTTAAATGTCTTTCCACTCTGAATACTGGAACCTAATGTAGAACCACTCGATGAACTGTCTCCTGAAGAATAATTGGCTTGCGGGTTTAACAAATTAAATTGACCCGTAGTTGATCTAGGCTGCGGGGCATAACTTTGCCCGCCTCCGGCTGTATTTGTGGTTCCAGAGCGTTCTTGCTGTTCTTGTTTAGGCAGATTTTGCATGTAATTTTCAATAATGCCTTGCAAGACCGGGGCAACTGTTTCAGCAGGAATGTAACGAAGGTAGAATACCTCCATATTATCCCGACTTGAAGAATAATTCATATCCAATTTTGCTACCGCTGCACGCACTTCTAAACGTTGATCACTCGTTCCTCCGTATACTAAAATACTGTTGGTATGATCATCCGCTGATAATTGCAAACCAACACGCGCATTAGCTGCATTAGAAGCCACCACAAAAAGCTTGGCCAAACTGACGACTAAATCACTGGCTGAAGCTCTCTGCAAACGGATCACTTCAACTTTATCTTGTGCAGGTGTATCAAGACGCGCGACTAACTCCTGAATTTTAACAAGATTATCGGCGTGATCAGCGATGATCAACGCGTTACTTGGACGATAAGAATCAATGAAGCTATATTTAGGCATCAAGGGGCGAATGACTTTAATAAGCTCTGCCACTGGATAATTCTTAACTCGAATAGCCGACACAACCATTTCACTACCATATTGAGATTTATTACCTAATGCCATAGGCCCACTCAATCGGTCTGGTGTTCTATCTGAAACAATCTTCACCACTTGACCTTCTGGAATCGCCACGTAGCCATAAGTGCGTAATATCGCTAAAAAAGCCTGGTAAAGCTCGCCTGGAGATAAGGCTTGTTTGGCTATGAAAGTTACTTTGGCATCAACATCCGGGGCAACAATAAAATCTTTTCTGGTAATCAAAGCCACTTCGTTAATCAATGTGCGAATATCAACATCTTTCAAATTCCACAACCCGCCAGAAGCGACACTCCCTTGGCTTGTGGCTACTCCAGCCACTTTTTTACTCGGTGCCATATGTACCCGACGGGATTGAGCCGCGTCTAACGCTTCATCCACTGAGTCATCAGAATCAAACTCGTCCGTGTTGGTCTGCATGGCTTTCAATTGATTGAGCGTCACAACATTGGGGCTATTCGCTGGTGCTGCTAAGACGGTACCACAAACACCACACAGTGCTATTGCACACAGAAGCAACGTGAACTGATTGCGTCTTTGAATTTTTCTCATTATTTTCGCTTCCCTGCCTTTTTAACTTTTGAATGAACTCGCACAGGTGTTGTCTTGTGCTTTATCGACTTTGGGGAAGTCGTTGACTTAGGCTTAACAGGCTTTGCAGGAGCCGATGTGTGCACCAGTTTCTTTGTTTTGGTACTGTGTTTAAATGATTTATAGGTGACACTGAGAGGGGGAACGGGTGTACGCCCAGGAACATACTGCGGAAATTCGGGGTTGGTAATTTTAGCATAAGCTTTTATAGCCGGACAATAACCCGCATCAGCAGAACGTTTAAACCAAATGCGCGCCAAATCTTGATCAAGCACTGTACCATAGCCGTAATAGTACATATAACCTAAAGCATATTGAGCACGAGGATTACAATGATGAGCCGGCCACCATAAATGTTCGAAGGCTGCAGCATAACGATGGTGTCTAAAATCTTGTTCCGCGACGGACATACTGCTGGAGGTTGCGCAGGAAGTGAGCAGTAAGCAGCATCCTAATGCTGATATAAGAACTAACATCTTTTTTCTAAAAAACATCCACAGCTCCTTGTGTCATCTTGCCTTTGCCAATCCCATTGGCTTAATACAGCACCGATGTGCATTGTATCAGGCTATTACCTGATTTCCTATAGGCGCAACACCGGTTACTCCCCCTCAAGCACTTCCGGAATAACGCCGTCTGCCATATCACCTTTAGCTTCTAGCCAACTTTTACGGTCCGATGAGCGTTTCTTGGCCAAGAGCATATCCATTAATTCAGAGGTCTCTTCGATATCATCAACGCTTAACTGAACCAAACGCCGCGTATCCAACGCCATAGTGGTTTCACGCAGTTGCAAAGGATTCATCTCACCCAAACCTTTAAAGCGCTGGATATCCACTTTACCTTTTTTCTTTTCGGCCGCAATGCGATCCAATATGCCTTGTTTCTCTTGCTCATCAAGGGCGTAAAAAACTTCTTTACCGACATCTATACGATAGAGGGGCGGCATGGCCACAAACACATGCCCTGCTTTTACTAGAGCAAAAAAGTGTTTCAAAAATAAAGCGCACAATAATGTTGCAATATGCAAACCATCCGAGTCCGCATCCGCCAAGATACAAACCTTGTGGTAACGTAAGCCTTCCAGATTATCTGTGCCTGGGTCTATACCCATCGCCACGGCAATATCATGGACTTCCTGCGAAGCTAATACTTGGTTTGAGTCAAGCTCCCAGGTATTGAGAATTTTGCCACGTAGTGGCATCACTGCTTGGATATCACGGTCACGAGCTTGTTTTGCGGAGCCCCCTGCCGAATCTCCCTCAACTAAAAACAACTCACAGCGACGCGGCTCTTGGCTGACACAATCAGCTAATTTACCCGGTAAAGCAGGGCCGGCAGTGACACGTTTGCGCACCACAATTTTGCTATCTCTGGTCCGCTTCTGAGCGTTATTAATGAACACCTCAGCCAATGACTGCCCTATGGCGACATTCTGATTAAGCCACAAACTGAAAGAGTCTTTAACAACACCGGCCACAAAAGTCGCACACTGTCTAGAAGACAGCCGCTCTTTAGTTTGACCCGCAAATTGAGGATCTTGCATTTTCACTGATAACACGTAAGCAATATTTTCCCAAACATCCTCAGCAACAATTTTGACACCGCGAGGTAGCAGTTTGTGGCGCTCACAAAAATCGCGCATGGCATCGAGTAAACCCGTACGGAAACCATTCACGTGGGTGCCGCCTTGCGTCGTGGGGATTAAATTGACATAACTCTCCCCAAGCATGGCCCCGCCTTCGGGCAACCAAGTCACTACCCAATCAACAGCTTCTGTGTCACTTGAAAAAACGGCTTTAAAAGGCTCTTCGGGAACACGAGGGGCATCACCTAAACAGGAGTCAAGATAGTCCTTAAGCCCTTCCTGATAGCACCATTCGCTAGAGCGATCACCTATCTGATCGGTAAAGACAACGCGCAATCCAGAGCAAAGAACCGCTTTAGCACGCATATTATGCATCAACTGCGTCACTTGAAATTTAATGGTATCGAAATATTGGGCATCTGGCCAAAAGCGCACGCTGGTACCTGTCTCGCGTTTACCGCAATTTTCCACCACTCTTAATTTTGATGCCGGCTCACCATTGCTGAAATCCATTTGATAGACTTGGCCATTATTTTTGACCTGTACCTGTAAGCGGGTTGACAGGGCATTAACCACCGAAATACCCACACCATGCAGTCCACCAGAAAACTTATAGCTTTTAGAAGAAAATTTCGCGCCGGCATGCAAGCGAGTCAAAATCAGCTCCACACCGGAAATTTTGTGTTCAGGATGGATATCCACCGGCATACCACGACCATCATCAATGACTTCCAACGAGCCATCATCATGCAGAACCACTTCAACCCTAGAAGCGTGAGTGGCTATGGCCTCATCAACACTATTATCTATAGCCTCTTGAGCTAGATGGTTGGGGTTTTGGGTGTTAGTGTACATTCCAGGGCGCTTGCGCACTGGGTCGAGGCCCGTTAAGACTTCAATGGCTTCAGAATTGTATGATTGGATAGACATAGCCTGTGAAACTACTGCATTCGCTCACAGGGGTCAAGTCTTGAATTGTCAACATCACTACCACACCTGGATTTATACGAGCTCACTAATATAGATAAATAAAAACCAATGCTCTTTGGGCACCGCCATTATCGCCCCTTCGCCAGACCAGAAGAGCGACGACTATCCGCAGCGCCTTGGAGTTCCTTGTTGTTCTTTATACTGCGTATTGCCATAACGGCGCCCCATTTTGGTGAACCAAAGGGGGATTCATGCATAAATTCATGACCCATTTTTTTTAAGGCTTCTTCGGTTTTTTCAGGCAGGCTACCTGGCTCAATATAAACTTTATCGGGCAACCATTGCATATGAATTCGCGGAGCATCCACAGCCTGTTGAATATTCATATCGTAATCAATCACATTGAGAATCACACCGACTAATGTTGATGGAATTGTGGAACCACCCGGCGTGCCTAACACTAAAAATAATTGACCGTTCTTGGTAATGATGGTTGGAGCAATAGAGCTAAGTGGACGCTTACCTGGTGCGATGAGATTTTTTTCACCTTGAATCAAACCGAAAGAATTGGGCTCATCCAGCCGCAAGGTAAAATCGGCTAATTCGTTATTGAGGAAAAACCCTGTATCACCGACAATTATTTTTGAGCCAAAGTAACCATTAACGGTGTAAGTCACACTCACAGCATTGCCTTGTTTATCAACAACGGTATATGAGGTGGTATTATTTCCTTCTAGCTGAGTGACACGCTTACCTATTTCATTTGAGTCACTCGCCTTATTTGGTTTTATTTTCTGACGAATTTTCGCGACATGTTTTTTAGCGATTAATGTTTCTGTTGGATTGCTAACAAAATCAGGATCACCCAAATAAGCGCTACGATCGGCGTAAGCATATCGCAAGGCTTCTATTTGATAATGTAGCGATTGTGACGAGTGATAGCGCCATTTTCGCAGTGGGTAGCCTTCGAGTATATTTAGCGCCTCACAGATGGCAATACCACCGGAACTGGGAGGTGCTGCGGTTATGATATCATAGCCACGATAATGACAGGTTAGTGGCGTCATTTCCTGCACAGTATAATCTGCCAAATCTTTTTTGCTCAGCAGACCACCTTGCCTTTTAATGCCTTTGACAAGGCTTTCTGCAAGACTGCCATGATAAAATTCTTGACTGCCACCTTTGGCTATTTTGCGCAGCGTCATACCTAAATCTTTCTGTTTAAATCGTTGACCAACATGAAAAAAATGTAACCGATTAAGAAAGCGCCTAAAAACATTAGGCTGGCGTCGCATTTCAGGTGCGACTGAATTTAAAATTGTCACATCTTGCTTTTCTAAAATAAAACCTTTGTCTGCCAAATCAATTGCAGGCTGAATAAGTTGCGACAATGGTAATGTGCCATATTTTTCTAGCGCAGTGTTAAGCCCCAGCACAGTGCCAGGCACCCCCACTGAAAGGATAGGCTTTTTCGCTGCCCCTGTGAGATGACCACCACTGAGCAATGCTGACGCGCCACTGACTGCAAACATTTTTGGATCAATCGCCAAAGGCGCTTTTTCTCTGAAGTTTAAAAAGGTGGATTTGCCGTTGGCAAAACGTATGAGCATAAACCCACCGCCACCAATATTTCCGCAACAGGGATGAACAACACCTAAAGCGTAGCCCATGGCGAC
>JBGSSQ010000001.1:0-3141 GCA_041736975.1 Gammaproteobacteria bacterium | reverse complement strand
GGTACGGCCTGCGCATGGTGGTTATGGGGGTCGGTACTGGCGGTACTATAACGGGTGTTAGCAAGCATTTAAAAGAGATTAATCCCAACATTCAGGTGATCGGTGTCGATCCCTACGGCTCAATTTTGGGGGGTGGTACCGAGGTGCATTCTTATAAAGTTGAAGGCATTGGCTATGATTTTTTCCCTGAGGTTTTAGATAACACGCTGGTCGATCATTACGTCAAAGTTCATGATAAAGAAGCCTTCCAAATGGCGCGACGCATTATTCGTGAAGAAGGGTTGTTAGTGGGTGGTTCATGCGGTGCTGCCGTTTGGGCGGCGCTACAGGCGGCAAAATCGCTGAAAAGCGGTCAAAAGTGCTGTATTATTTTACCGGATTCTATTCGCAATTATTTAACCAAGCTTGCAGACGATAAATGGATGCAAGCCCAAGGTTTTTTATAGCCCTGACAAGGATACTTATGCGCCCAAAACACCATCTTGATACCCGAGTGATTCACGGTGGGCAAAGTCCTGACCCCTTAACAGGGGCGGTTATGCCTGCCATTGTGACCTCGTCGACTTACGTCCAACAGAGTCCAGGGCAACATCAAGGCTTTGAGTATTCTCGCAGCCAGAACCCCACACGTTTCGCTTACGAGCGGGCGCTAGCCAATCTTGAATCGGGTAGTGCAGGCTTTGCCTTTTCTTCGGGCATGGCAGCTATCTCAACCGTGCTGGAGTTGTTAGATAGTGGTGATCATATTGTGGCCTGTGATGATCTTTATGGCGGTACCTACCGCTTATTTGCCAACGTACGCCAGCGTTCAAGTGCGCTTCAGTTCAGTTTTGTGGATATGAGTGATTTAGATGCAGTGAGTGCTGCTATAAACAGTCGGACAAAATTAATTTGGATTGAGACGCCAACGAATCCTATGTTAAAACTCACTGATTTAGCGGCTATTGTGAAGTTAGCGAAACAACACAATTGTTTAACCGTGGTGGATAATACCTTTGCTACACCGATATTGCAGCGTCCTCTAGAGCTTGGCTGTGATATTGTGCTGCATTCTGCTAGTAAGTATATTAATGGTCACTCCGATGTGATTGGTGGAGTTGCGGTGGTGGGCGATCAACCGGCACTAATAGAAAAGCTGCGCTATCTGCAAAATGCTGTGGGGGCTATTGCTGGCCCTTTTGATAGTTATTTGGCGTTAAGAGGTTTAAAAACTTTGGCATTAAGAATGCAGCGACATTGTGAAAATGCCTTGGTGCTTGCGCAATGGCTTGAAAAACATTCGGCGGTTGAGCGGGTTATTTATCCGGGCTTGCTAAGCCATCCGCAACACACCTTAGCCGCACGGCAGATGCCTGGTTTTGGTGGGATGATGTCGGTGCTGTTAAAAGCAGATTTAGCGGGAACCAAAACCATGTTAGAACATTGCGAAATCTTTGCTTTGGCCGAGAGTTTAGGCGGCGTTGAGAGCTTAATTGAGCATCCTGCCATTATGACACACGCCTCAGTACCAATAGAGCAGCGTAAAATCCTGGGTATCAATGATAATTTGATTAGGGTATCGGTTGGTATAGAGGCAGTTAATGATTTGCAAGATGATTTGGCGCAGGCGCTGAAAAGTATTTCCAGCTGATTACCCCCCCCCTAAAGCGTTGTATTGAAGCTAGATTGTTAATAATCCCTTAAGAATAATCCTGTATTCTACTGAGAAGATTAATCACAATAGGTACAGTACAATGGAAATACAACGTGAGCAAAGTCCGGTCAGACACGCGGACTCAATTCATCGATCACTACAAAATATGCAAGAATTTTTGGCGTTATTACATCGTGTCAATAATGCCTATCCTCCCATTATAAAGAACGCCCCTGCAACGGATGTGATGGGCAAGATGTGGCGAAAACTATCAAAAAGGGGTGACGGTCGAGCGGCTATGGATCTATTGAAGGTCCAGTATTTGCAATTGCAGTCTCTTTATAAAAACTTACATGAGCAGGCCACCTTCATTTGCAACGCGTTACCGCTGGGAGACGATTCAGCTGAAGTGAAAATAGAAAAAATGACGCGCCTGAGAGATGATAATGAGTTGGTCGATGCATTTTTAAACTACTTTTCTGCCAGTGCGTTACTGGGGTTAATACGGCATACTGTTCATCCTATGCTGAAATCATTAGAGAGCAATCGCCATATAGTGCGGTCAACCGAATTTAACAATGCGTTTAACGCCTTGGAAGGACTTGCTAGTACACGTAGCTCTAAAGTGGTTTTGAAGATGAGTGAAATTAACCAAGAATCTAGAGCTGTTTTAGAACAAAAGGACAATCCAGAGCTAGAAGAGATCATGGCGCGTTTTCAAACGGTGGCATTACTTTCTCAAAGTTTAGTCACTTTTGCGGAGTTCTCAATTTCTAAACCAGCTAGACCTGAACCCCCACATTTAGTTTCAGATCAGCAGCCTGAATCTCCTGCGGTGACTGCACTTGTTGAATTTGTCGCGTTATTCGGATTTTCTCCCCTCGGTGATTTATTAAGTGATTTTAAGGCATGGGAAGCTGGCGAACAGAATAGTCTTGCAGCGCTACAAATAACACTGAAGAAATTTTTTGTTCGTGAGGACTCTAAGTATTTAAGTGAAGATGTTAACTTTATGCTGACTGATCACCAAAAAAAAGGGGCGCATGATTATATTAAAACGACATTGGAGAAGACTATCCATGATTTTATGCGCGGTCAGGTATCATTCCAATCATTACAGGATGATTTGTTAAGAGGAAACAGTCGTATTGAGGTGTTGCATGTCAAACCTATTTTCTCTGAACCACTTTTAGACTTAGTGCATAATAACAACAATGATATTCCTCCGGCGTATGAATATGTGGTTCAGGATAATATTGTTGTGGCATATCCTCAGCAGGGCGGTGCTAGAGTTCTTACTCATGCGCAGGTCAGCGCTTTAACAAAAACACTCTCAGAAGTATTTTCTGATGACACGCTTAGCGAGCCTGTTCAGTTTTCTGGCCCACCCTTATTATTCAATCAGCCAGCAGATGATAGTGAACAAAAAAGTGAGCAAAACCTTGAGGATGAGCCACCTATTGAAGATGGAGTGTCAGTTCAAGATGTGTCAGGTGAACTTGGAGAAA
>JBGSSQ010000426.1:0-5677 GCA_041736975.1 Gammaproteobacteria bacterium | reverse complement strand
AATTGCTGTGGCTTCGCCGAAAGCTTTGTGGCAGCTGGGTTGTCCTCGGCGCATATCGTCATCATCCATGGCCGGGAGATCGTCGTGTGTTAGCGAGTAGGCGTGAATTAGCTCTATGGCGCATGCGGCTCTGTCGAGCTCTGCTGTGGGGGCGCCTAGGGCTTCGCCACAGGCATAAACAAGTAGTGGTCGAATGCGTTTTCCGCCTTGGCATACGACGTAGTGCATGGCTTTTTGCAGTTCGGTAGCGTCACCTGTGGCGTTTTGTAGGTAGTTATCCAATAAGTGGTTAACTCGAGCAGTGCGTTCTTCGCTAAAGGGGCTATGCTGCATTGTGTTGATCAGTCTTCGTCTGGGGATTCGTAAGGCGCTAAGGTTTCGGTATTGTTTTTTTCCGATAGAATGCTGACTTTTTGCTCTGCTTCCTGTAAAGCCTGTTGGCATTGTCGGGTGAGCTGAATGCCTCTCTCGAAGTGCTTTAAAGCGTCTTCTAAGCTAATATCGCCGCCTTCCATTTGGTTAACGAGTTGGTTGAGCTCTTCAAGAGCTTGTTCAAACTTAAAAGGTTTCTCTGACTTTGCCATGGTGTGTCTGCCTAGTAAATAAGGTTATTCTAGCATTGATTAGGGGAGTGTCGTCAACCTTTGGGTATATAATCCAGGGCATGCTTGATGCCTTCCATCGTCATTGCGCCCCCCCTTCGCTCGCAATGATGGAGGGGTGCGCAATGACGCTGGGTACGCAATGATAGGGGCTGGGTTGCTCTACTGTACTTGTTAAGAGTGCTGTGAGGCTGTTGCGTTTTGTGGAGATTGTGTTGGGGAATTATTTGTTTTAGGGTGCGACTTGGGATGCTCATCATGATAGGCATCATAGAGGGCTTTAGCGGCCGGAAAGTCATTCTTTTGCAGGTGCTCCAGCACTTCTTCCTGCAAGGATTTGGGTAGGTCCTCAAACATGTCGGATCCTCACTGTTATTATTGTCACTACTCTACGAAAAGGGCAGTGAATTTTGCCTGAGCGCTGAGTTGATGGCAACTGTTTTTTAAAATCAATTAGCTTTTATGACCCTTAATCTACAGGATTTCCACTAATAATAAAAGCATAAAAAGCTTTTTTTAAATTATATATTGATTTTAGGGGCTGTGGTGAGAGCGGATTGCCCTTTAACTGTGTGCGAAATTAACTATTCTATTTTGGTGGTAAGAGTTCACTAATAGTGAGGCGGATAATATTGGCAATTTCATCAATCTCATCAGCGCTAATAATCAATGGAGGCGCAAGACGCACCACAGTGTCATGAGTTTCTTTACTCAGTAAACCCTTTTTCATGAGCGCGAGACACATATCGCGTGCTGAGCAAAGTGCTGGATTGATTTCTAAACCAATTAACAAGCCTTTTCCTCGTATAGCCGTGATTAATGGCGTATTTATCTGATGTAAGTGTGTCATCAGCCTCTGGCCCATGATGGTAGCACGCTCGGAAAAATTTTCTTGAATAATAATGTCAAGGGCAGTGAGCCCTATACGTGAAGCTAGCTCATTGCCGCCGAACGTGCTGCCATGATCCCCAGGATGAAAGACATCGATCACAGCTTTTTTCGCGAGAAACAGTGAAACGGGTAGCATGCCACCACCGAGTGCTTTACCTAATATCACTCCGTCGGGCTGAATATTCTCATGTTGATAAGCAAGAAATTTACCTGTGCGCCCAAGCCCTGTTTGGATTTCATCGCAGATCATTAATACATTATTCTGGCGGCAAATTTCAGCGCATTCGGCTAAATACCCTTCAGGAGGAACAATAATACCAGCTTCCCCTTGAATGGGTTCCACGAGGAATGCGGCTGTATTTTTATTGATAGTTTCTGTGAGTGCTTTGCTATCGCCGAAAGGGATTATTTTAAATCCTGGTGTTAATGGGCCAAAGTGTTCGCGATATTGTGGTGTTGAAGAGAAACTAATAATCGTCGTGGTACGCCCATGAAAGTTATTGCTGCAAACAATAATTTCCGCTTGATTATTCGGCACGCCTTTGACGGTATAAGCCCATTTTCGAGCCGCTTTGAGGGCGACTTCAACGGCTTCTGCACCGGTGTTAAGAGGGCAGCCACCGGCAAAGCCTGTGAGTTCACAGGCACGTTGAACAAATTCTCCGAGGGTGGGGGAGTAAAAGGCGCGTGAAGTGAGTGTTAATTGTTCAACTTGCTGCTGCATGGCGGCGACTAGTGTGGGGTGGCAGTGTCCGTGAGATAATGCCGAATAAGCGCTCATGCAGTCTATATATTTTTTGCCTTCATCATCCCAGACATGAATGCCTTGGCCTTTTACGATGACTATAGGCAACGGTTTATAGTAATGGGCTGTGAAGCGACTTTCCGTTTTTATTGTATCGTTCATGCTCATTAGCTCTCTCCTGTTTTGTCATCATTCTGCTGTGGGGTTAATCTGTTTTGTCCGAGGGGGGGAATATAGGCTGTGAATCAGCTCAAAAATAATCGTTTCAGTTTGCGCTTTTATATCGAACGTTGGATTAAATTCAGCAATCTCTAGCCCTGTTAGTAAAGGATGGTTATTCCATGCTTTGAGTGCGGTGTAGAGCGATAGGGTGCTTAACCCGTCGGGTGCAGGGGTGCTCACGCCTGGGGCTTCTAGTGGGTCAATTGCATCTAAGTCGAAACTGATGCCGAATCCAGCCGTATTCGAGGTCGCAATGCTGAGTGCTTCGCTTAAAACAATTTCCAGGCCACGTTCTTTTATCTCTTGCATGGTGAAAATTCGGACTTTTAAGCGGTCAAGTAGTTCTTTCTCGGCGGCTTCAAAGGAGCGTATGCCAATAAGGCATACGTGCTCAGGTTTTAACTTTGGATTGGGTGTGAGGAGGTGAGTTAGGCTGGTATCACCGTGCCCCAATAAAGCGGCAAGAGGCATGCCGTGAATGTTGCCAGAGGGCGTCGTTTCGGGGGTGTGGCTATCCATATGGGCGTCGAACCAAATGAGGCCGAGGTCGCCTTCTTTTGCGAGCCCTGTGGAGACACCGCTCCAGGTGCCTATAGCGGAGCTATGATCGCCCCCGAGCACCACAAAATCTTTTTTAGCACGTGTAAGTTGTTCTGTGGCTACAGCTAGGCGTTTGTTGATCTCATGCAATAGGGGTAATGCGCTTAAGCCATGGGCTTTACCTTCAGGGTATAGGTACTGATACTTTCCGATCAGCTTATCAATCGATTGCATCAGAGGGGAGTCGATGATCTGTTGTGGGCCCAACTCATTCCCTGGACAAGCGCCGCCAAGGTCGGTAGCGTAACCGAGTAGTGTTATCTTTGAGGTGTTTGAATTTGGCATCTGCGACTCCATGATAGTGTGCTCCCTAGGGGACTCGAACCCCTGTTTTCGCCGTGAGAGGGCAACGTCCTAGGCCGCTAGACGAAGGGAGCATGTGCTCAGTATAGACAATTGTTGAGACAAAGAGTAGTGAAATTTGTGAGATATCCTCTGACACTACGATAGTATCATTGTCTTTAAAAAATGGTTATTATCCATAGCTTTTATGAATGTGGTAGCGAATGAAGAAAGTTTGGAACAAGATTAAGGGTCAGGTTAGCAAGCCTCGTAGGCAAAACCGCGTGTCCGCGGTTTCTGCCAGTGCTGAGGTTATTCCATGCACCGACCATAGTATTACCTCCGAAGATATTAGCCCCGCGGCATTGAAAGTACTTCATCGCCTAAATGATGCGGGCTACGCGGCGTATTTGGTGGGCGGAGGGGTGCGCGATCTGTTGCTGGGGTTACACCCTAAAGATTTTGATGTCACCACTGATGCCTCTCCGGAAGAGATTCGTAAATTATTCAGTAACGGCCGAATTATTGGACGGCGCTTTAGGCTGGTTCATGTGCGTTACGGTCGTGAAATTGTTGAGGTGGCAACATTTAGAGGTCATGGGGGTAGCGTGGCCGCGCCTGTTGATGAAGAGCTTGATTTAGAAGATGATTTTAATACCGATTTTGAAGAACGTGCTGATGGCGATTTTGTGATTAAACCGACCGCCGAGCGTCGTCATGCAGGACGACCCGCTGGTGTTTTAATGAGTGATAATGTGTATGGTACCATGGAAGAGGATGCTTCTAGACGTGATTTCACTGTTAATGCCTTGTTTTATTGTGTTAAAGATTCCTCGGTAATCGATTACTGTCTAGGGATGAAAGATTTAGCCGCTAAACAGATTCGTGTGATTGGCAATCCTGAGCAACGTTACCGTGAAGATCCCGTGCGTATGTTGCGTGCTGTGCGACTGTCAGCAAAATTAGGTTTTACAATTGAACAAGCCTCTGCAGCGCCTATTGCTGATTTGGCCAGTTCTTTATCTCATGTGCCTCCGGCGCGCTTGTATGATGAGTTGGTTAAAATTATTGTGAGTGGCCACTCTTTAGCTGCCTTCGATCAGTTGCAATACTATGGTTTATTCGAATATTTATTCCCACAGACCTATCACTGTTTGGCTGGTGATAATGGTGATGAGGCTTTGAAGTTGATTAAATTGGCTTATCAAGAAACAGATCGGCGAATTGCCGCTGAAAAAAGTATTAATCCTGCCTTTATGATCGCGATTCTTTTGTGGCAACCGCTGCAAGATCGGTTGAAGTTTCATCAAAATGATGGCAACAACTTGTATGTCGCCATGCAATTGGCTCAAAACGATGTGATCAAAGAGCAGTTGCGCTGGTTTTCTGCACCGCGCCGTACGGTGACCACCGTGCGTGAAATCTGGATGTTGCAGTATCAGCTACCGCAGACGAGAAAACTCAGAGTTTTACGGGCTTTTCATCATCCACGGTTTAGGGCAGGTTATGATTTTCTAGTGTTACGAGCTAAAGCAGGCGAGCCATTGCAATCTTTGGCTGATTGGTGGACGCAATTTCAAGAGCTTGATAGTCAGGGGCAGGAAGCCTTGTTGGATTCTCAGCCTTCATCGTCTAGTGGGCGTAAGCGGCGGCGGCCGTCTACACGGCGTAAACCTCCTGTGTCGCGAGAGTGATTTTTACGTAGCTACTCGCCTCTAGAGATAACTTTAGATTTTGTCCATATCAGGGTTTCGAGGGTGAGCGGTTGCGTTTCCACGGTGGGTGTTGCTCGGAGGTTTGCGCTAGAGTTTAAAATCTTATGATCAGAGGCTCATATGAAACAGGTGACCGTTTATATTGGGCTGGGAAGTAACATCAATGATCCACTTCGGCAAGTGAAGGCGGCCATTGGTGAACTCAATCAGTTGCCTGGTTCAAGTCTAGTGGCACAATCCAGTATATATCGCTCTGCACCCATGGGGCCCGCAAATCAGCCAGATTTTATCAATGCCGTTGTGTGTATGAAAACGCCCTTGAGTGCGTTAGCTTTGCTGGATGAATTACAGCGTATTGAGCAGTTTCATCATCGTGTGCGTAAGATTGAATGGGGGCCTCGAACTTTGGATTTGGATTTACTGTTATATGGTTCTGAGGTAATAGAAAACGAGCGGCTTTCAGTTCCGCATCCAGGTTTGATACATCGTGCGTTTGTTCTGGAACCTTTGTTAGAAATTGCGCCAGATCTTTTGTTGCCCGATGGATCTCGACTGTCTAATTACGCGGCTTCAAAGGTTCTGGATGTGGTGCTAGTTCAGGATTCGATCGTTTAGGAGGT
>JBGSSQ010000301.1:0-6073 GCA_041736975.1 Gammaproteobacteria bacterium | reverse complement strand
AGCACATTGGCCTTTGAAAACAAAAGCACAACAACTCCACTCACCTGTTTGTTGTTCAGTGAAGAAAACTTAGACTCCCCCCTGAACGCTTCGCTGGCTGTTGATATGATATTGGCTGGAGAGAAACTGACAAATCAAGCTTTAAATCAATTGATACAAAAGCTAATTTTCAAAGATCTCTTTAATGATTCTATTGCTTGCCCAAATGTGCGCGCAAGACTATCACAGTTTCTTGATGAATTAGAAAGTGCATTAATTGATGGTTCACTGCCAGAAAATCATGCCATTGCGCTCCAGATAATCTTGACGCAATATTTCGTGTATAAAGATAAGGAGAACTGCAATCAATTTGTAAATGCCTCCCATCATGTCACTGCGTTACTTCAAAAGGTCAATGATTTTCTGCATGGACATCAGAATACTAACGCCATTTAACCAGCTACAGAGCCATCAATACCGGCGGTCATTTTAAGCCAGCAAATCCAAATCCTTTACCGGCTGTTTGGCTAGGCTAGGCTGGTACCATACCGTTCTATTGGTGAATGGCAGAAGGTTTTCAAGGCTTTTGAAAGAGTTTACAAGCTATTGAGCTAGACAACTGGCAATTAATTAATTGTTATTTCCGCCTTAATGGCATATAATATTAGAGTAATTTCATAATCCACACTCATAAGAGCCCTGATAGAATATGCCCAAAGTAACATGCTATGCCACTAAAAAACCTGTACCGCTCGAGGATGCTTGTCGTGGTGATTATATTCGAGATGAAATCATTAAGTTAATACAAAATGATTTCCCGAATTTTTCCCATGATTCATATATCTGCGTCGAAAAACTGAATTATTATAGACAACAGTATTTAACAAATCTTGTTGCTGCGGAGGTTACTGACCTCAGTGAATTAGAAAAAGAAGTAGTCAAGGCAATCACCTCTCACCAAATATTATCTGAAAACATTGAAAGTGAACTTGAGGCAAAACTTACATTAAGCCAAAAACTTGCTGATAAGGTGGCTTCATTTGGCGGTAGCTGGAGATTTATTAGCTTTTTCTTTGTATTTATTATGGGCTGGTTAAGTATAAATCTTTGGATTATAGCTACCAAACCCTTCGATCCTTATCCTTTCATCCTACTGAATTTAATCTTGTCTTGCGTAGCCGCTATTCAAGCGCCTATCATCATGATGAGCCAGAATCGACTAGAAGAAAAAGATCGCAAAAGAGGGGAAAATGACTATAAGATCAACTTAAAAGCTGAATTAGAGATTAGGTTGGTTCACGAAAAAATTAATCACCTTATTACTCACCAAAGCAAAAAAATGATCGAAATACAGCAGCTTCAGATGGATTACTTAGAAGATATTTTAAAACACATAGAAAAGAAACCTACTGACACATAGGATGAGTTAACCCTTATACCATACCGTACGATTGACGTATGGGGTGTAACTCATAATAATGCGCAGGACTTTTTTAGAGACATTAGGGACGTTGTAGTCCGCAACAACAGGGAAGTCACGCGGCTCTGTTGATGAATGTTGTTGGGTCACCACATTGACCGCATGAACAATTTTTTCAGCATTAAGGCCTATCATCATAACTGCTCCCACATCCATGCCCTCCGGGCGCTCATGTGCATCACGTAGATTGAGTGCTGGGAAATTTAATAGCGAAGATTCTTCTGTCAATGTGCCGCTATCGGACAAAACACAAAATGCATTTTCTTGTAACTTAATGTAGTCCATTAAACCAAAGGGTTTAAGAAATTGTATTTTCGGATGATCAAAGGCTTCAGATCCTCCGCTCATTTTTTCTAAACGATCACGAGTACGTGGATGAGTGGAGACAATGACGGTCTTACCAAATTTCTCAACCAAAGCCAATAAAACATTTAAAAAATCTTCCAGGCGGCTTTCAACATCAACATTTTCTTCACGGTGAGCACTCACCAGAAAATACTCTTTTGAATCCAGTTTTAAAGTATACAAAACCGTTGAAGCGTCTATCTTAGGGCGATAGTAAGTGATAATTTCGTTCATACAAGAACCGGTTTTTATAACGGTTTCTGGCTTTATACCTTCATTAATCAAATAGCGACGAGCATGTTCAGTCAAAGGCAAATTAATATCGCTAATATGATCAATGATACGTCGGTTGATTTCTTCAGGCACACGATCATCAAAACAACGATTGCCAGCTTCCATATGGAAAATCGGGATTCGACGTCTTTTAGCAGGGATAGCAGCCAAACAAGTATTGGTATCACCGTAGAGTAAAAGCGCATCAGGCTTCTCTTTGGCAAATACCTCATCGGCTTTTGCAATCACACAACCAATACTGGCGGCCGCTGTTTCTCTAGCGGCATCCAGAAAGTAGTCAGGCTTTTTTATTTCCAGTTCATTAAAAAATATCTCATTCAATTCATAATCATAGTTTTGCCCTGAATGTACGAGTACATGATGGGTATGTTTTTCTAACTCGGCAATAACCCGACTCAATTTAATAAGCTCAGGTCGCGTTCCCACAATGGTCATTACTTTCATACTTGACATAAATTTTCCTTATACATCAGTTCATTATTTCAGATATTTTCAGATTGACTCAACACTTTTGATTGAGTCAAACAATTCAAACGCGCCTCCAGTTGATCTACCACCAAGGCTCGCGTGTAATTCGCTAAGAAATATTGACGCCCATTAACCCCTAACTGATGACGACTGTCATGGCTTAAAGAATACAGTGAGTAAATATTATTTGCCAATGCCGACGCATCGCCAGCAGGACCTACTTTACCCGATTGGGCGGCAACAATCACTGATGCGCCCTCCCCATCTAATGCAGCAACAATAGGCTTAGCACTAGACAAATAAGACTGCACTTTTGAGGGCACTGTAAGAGCAAAAATGGGCTCGCTTTTTAAGGTGACCAAGAGAATATCTGCTTGCGCATACCACTGTGGCATCTGCTGGTATGGAAATTGCCCCATAAAATGCACAGTACCACTTAAACCTCGTTCAATCACCTGAGATTCAGCCCAAGCTCGCTTGCTGCCATCACCCACAATAACAAACTGAATCGTCTCACTATCCTTCAATTGCTCTGCTGCCGCGAGTATGGTTGGGAAATCTTGAGCTTCACCGATATTGCCAGCAAACATGACTTTAAAACCCACTGGTAGCGAGGGAATAATCTGTTGTACAGCCGAAACCTGAACAGCTTGCCCAGTAAAATCAGCGTTGTTCTTACTGTTTTTCTTGTTTGCTGGGCACTCACTCACCAAGGCATCATCAGCCAAATTCGGCCAATATTCTATGTGCTCAGGATTAGCCCCGTACTCAATGACATTTGCTGTAAATGCCCGCGACGGCACCAATATCCAGTCACAGCGAGCGTAAATAAAACGCACTAATCCCACCAGCCATCGTTGCAAGCGAGCTGATTTTAATGCCCCCACCGCTTGAACACTCTGAGGCCACAAATCTTGTACATTTAAAATAAGTGGAATACGTTTAAACAACTTCAGTGCAATGGCGGGTAAGGCTTGGGTGATGGGTGAAGGTGCGTAGACCAATAACGCATCGTACTTACCACGACATCGCCAGCTACCCATGACGGTTGCTGATACCACAAAAGACAAATAATTGAACAGTAAACCTTTACGCCCTTTGTTGCCGCGCGCGATAACAGGAACCCGACGTATAGAAACATCATGATGTGATTCAGTACGTGGTTTAAAAATTCCATATCCCTGGTAACGCACACCTTGAGGATAATTGGGCATTCCCGTCAATACAGTCACTTGATGCCCACGCGCCACCAACTCTTCGGCCACATCGTTGATGCGAAATGACTCTGGCCAGTAATATTGAGTGACGATTAATACATGCATAATTTCACTTATTCAACTTCAGCCGTGACTACAGCAACATCATTTTGAACCAGCCCACGCTCAATGATCTGTTCAGCTAGCTCAGACAGCATAGTGTCCCAACTCGGTGCCACATAACCTGTTTGCAGCGAAAAACGCTCTGCGTTTAAGCTACGATCACAGTGAAACCGACTCTCAGGAAGCAAGCTAATATCTTTACGTTGCAGTTTATCCGTTAACTGTTGCAACAAATTAAACTTATTAATGGCTTTTGATGCTACCTGATATATACCATGTAGTTGCGGGTGCTCTACTAAAACTTTTTCTATAACCCTTGCCATTTCCAGTGTGGTTAAACCCGAATAAATTGCACCTGTAAACCCATGAATAACACCTTTCTGGCGTAAATACCAACCGATCAAGCTACTGAAATGCTGTAATTCAAGACCAATAATCGAGGACCGTATGGTAAGACAGTGCGGCGCAGCCACCTCACCTAAAAATTTAGATTTACCATAAACATCCTTGGCATCACTGTCATCATTCTCACCATAATACCCCTTCTCACCTAAAAACACACAATCAGTACTCAGTGTAATTAAACGAGCATTAAATTCCCCACAAAGCTCTTCTAAAAGATGCGGAAATAGTGCATTAATCTGTATACTCAAAAGCCGCTCTTTTGACGATTCACGCTGCTTAACAATACCAATAGCATTCACCACAGCCTGTGGACGAAATTCATCCACAATCTCACGCACACAATCAAACGTCCGAACATCCACATTAAAATAAGCATTATCGGAATGAAACAAAGGAAATTGCTGATAAGCATCCGGCCCCTGACGCAGACTCACCCGCACCTCATGGCGCGAAGCCCAACTCATCAGACACTGATGCCCCAGCATCCCATCGCCACCTAAGATTAAAATCCTCATGTGCACCCCGCATCACCTTATTGAAAACACACGTAGAATGGCATTCTTACCCATGCCGGTCAACAATGAAATCTCTCGTTACCATGAGAATGACTATGATCAAACTATCAATTCGTGAAACTACAGCCAAGAGTGGTTTCCATCTGAACAAAAGTGAATCACTAAAACAAGATTCAGCGACACAGCTAAAAGAAATAATTTTAATTAATGTATTATTTTTTTCTGGTAATTTAAAGACAGGCTATTTTCTATGACTGGCTCAGGCTAGAATGATCAATTTTCTATGACACGCCTGAGTGTTTTCACCTTATATATCATATCTTGCCTTTCAACATACATGATGAGACTGATCATTGACAACCGGAACATGACATGCTTTTATGTCAAAATATATCGCATTGGACATGTTTCTTATGAGCCTTAGTCAACGCAATGACAGAAAAGGTAAATGCCGCCTGTGTAATGCAGATGCATTCTTATGCCAGAGCCATTTGATCCCACGGTTTATTTATAGGGAGTTTGTTAAATCATCCCCCACTGGATATATGCGTAAAAGCGATAATATTAACAAGAGAGTCCAGGATGGAATAAAAGCCCACTGGCTTTGCCATAAATGTGAACGCTCTCTTAGTCAATGGGAAAAAGCATTTTCAGAAAAAATCCATCAAATACCTAGCAATGCTGAAAAAATATCCTATGATGATTGGCTTTGAAAATTTTGCATCTCTATTTCATGGAGAGTCTTACACTATTTTAGAGAGAATAATCAACTTGAGCATCTAACAAAAATGCAACTGCAAAATCTAGATACTGTTGAGTTAGCGTGGAAAGATGTACTACTAGGAATCCAACCACACCCTGGTTATTACCAACAACATTTTATTTATTTACGTGAATTCAAAACAACTGAAAAAAAATTGCGTAAAAGCGTTCAAACTTATATCTCACGATCAATTGATATAGACGTAATCTCCACCCCCAATGAATGCTTTACTTTTACAAAGTTTAATTATTTCATGATTTTGGGCGCTAGCCCACCCAGTTTATGGAACACGATAACAGCTTGACTTGCCAGGTAGCAACTTTCAGAAACCTGGCGACTACAGATTAGGACTAATGCACGGAACGGCTGAAAAAAAGTCGGCCACGAATCTTTGTTGAGAAGGAGCTAATTTAATAAATCGTGTTCAATATGATGATCGCACTTCAGTACGTTTTTAGTCCACACCGTAGTTTAATATGGCACGGCTGCAGGGCCGGGGGGGGGG
>JBGSSQ010000388.1:0-2687 GCA_041736975.1 Gammaproteobacteria bacterium | reverse complement strand
TTGGCTCAATTTCGAGACGAGGGGTTGCCCTGTACTGCTCGAAATTGAGCCAAGCAAAGACCTGACCCCATACCCTCTCTCCTTTCTCGTGACCACTGGTAATTTGATGTGAGTGTGGTATCATTTTGTAGGATATTTTGGGGTTGGCTTTTGGCTAACTTGTATGTTGGGAAAGACAGGGATTATGTATGGCGCATGATAAACGACCAGTAAACTTGAACTTATTAACCATTCGACAGCCTGTGACGGCTGTGGTGTCTATATTACACCGTATTACCGGTTTGATACTCTTCTTATCCTTACCGTTGATATTTTGGGCTTTGGGGGCCACTTTGGCTGGACCAGAGGGATTTAATCAGGTGGCGGACTTTTTGTCCTCGGCATTGGGTAAAGTTTTTGCGCTGTTGCTTTGGGCGGCCGTGGGGTTTCATCTTTGTGCGGGCTTAAGGCACACTCTAATGGATATGGGATGGGCTGAATCCTTGCGTGGTGGGCGGATTGGGGCGTTTGCCGTTCTGGTCGCTACAGCCATTTTGGTGATTCTCGGAGGGATTTGGTTATGGTAGATAACGTGACAGGCCTCAGTCGAAATGGGGTTCGAGATTGGTTGATTCAGCGAGTGACTGCCCTGGTTATGGCTGTGTATACCTTTATTTTAGTGGGTTATGTGGTTTCTGCTGATCACCTGAGTTATGAATTTTGGCATGGCTTGTTCCATTCCACTACAATTAGAGTTTTCAGCTTTTTAGTGGTGCTCAGTATCGTTTTCCATGCCTGGATAGGCTTATGGACAGTTCTGACCGATTATATTAAAAATACCGCACTGCGTTTATTCTTAGAGCTCATCACAGTACTCGCATTATTAGCGCTTTTAGCTTGGGGTGTGGTGATTTTGTGGTCCTAAAAATGGGGAAAAAATAATGGCAATCGCTGAACAACATTTCGATGCCGTAATTGTAGGTGGTGGCGGCGCTGGTTTGCGTGCTTCCTTGCAGCTGGCGCAATCAGGTCTAAAAGTAGCCTGTATCTCTAAAGTGTTTCCTACTCGTTCACACACAGTGTCGGCGCAGGGTGGAATCAATGCTGCATTGGGTAATACAGATGCCGCGGATGATTGGCGTTGGCATATGTACGATACTATTAAAGGCTCAGGATATCTTGGCGATCAGGATGCCATTGAATATATGTGCAAAAACGCACCTGCAACCGTCATTGAATTAGAGCACATGGGATTGCCTTTTTCGCGTAATGAGGAAGGTAAAATCTATCAGCGTGCCTTCGGTGGGCAAACCCTTAATTATGGCGGTGAGCAAGCTCATCGTACCTGCGCGGCGGCAGATCGAACTGGCCACGCTATGCTGCATACTCTATACCAACAAAATGTGGCTTATAAAACGACGTTTTATTCAGAATGGCTCGCTATCGATTTAGTTAAATCTAAAACAGGTGGTGTCGCTGGTGTTATTGCTCTTTGTATAGAAACGGGCGAAATGGTTTTCCTTCGTTCACGTGCTACCGTATTGGCAACAGGAGGCGCAGGTCAAATATTCCACAGTACGACTAATGCACGTACCAATACCGGTGATGGTTTAGGCATGGTACTGCGAGCCGGGTTCCCAGTACAGGATATGGAAATGTGGCAATTCCACCCCACAGGTATTGCTGGTGTTGGCGTATTGATCACAGAAGGTTCGCGTGGTGAAGGCGGTTACCTCATTAACTGTAATGGCGAACGTTACATGGAACGCTATGATCCACATCTAAAAGATTTAGCCTGTAGAGATGTGGTCGCACGTTCATCTATGATAGAAATTCGAGAAGGACGCGGTTGTGGTCCTAATAAAGACCATGTGTTATTAAAACTGGACCATTTGGGCCCAGAAGTACTGCGTGAACGCTTGCCGGGTATTACCGAGCTCGCTAAAACGTTTGCGGGTGTAGACCCCACAAAAGAACCCATCCCTGTAGTACCTACCTGTCATTATATGATGGGCGGCATACCTACCAACATACACGGCCAAGCAATAACACTAAATAAAAAAGGCGAAGATCAAATTATTGAAGGATTATTTGCGGCCGGTGAGTGCGCTTGTGTTTCAGTACACGGTGCTAATCGTCTAGGTGCAAATTCATTGTTGGATATTGTGGTATTTGGTAGAGCAGTAGGGCTCTTTTTAGAAAAATCCTTGCGTGAGAAAGCCGAGGTACCCGATGTGCATGCAGATGATATTGACCAAGCACTACAACGTGTACAACGTTGGGAAAATTCATCTTCAGGTGAATCAGTCGCTGCGGTGCGACATGACTTGCAGCGCGTTATGCAAGAAGATTTCGGTGTGTTTCGTGATGGCGCCTCTATGGAAGACGGATTAAAACGTCTCGCAGCTATTCGTGAACGTATTGATAACGTTCATTTGACAGACAAAAGTAAAGTGTTTAACACTGCACGTGTAGAAGCATTAGAGTTGGACAACTTAATGGCCGTGGCCATGGCATCGGCAGTTCCTGCCGCAAAACGAACAGAAAGTCGAGGGGCTCATTCACGATTAGATTATCCTAAACGTGATGATAAAAACTGGCTTAAACATTCTGTGTATTTTGAAGAGGGTCAATTGATGTTTCGCTCAGTGAATATGAAACCCAATGAAGTAGACCCAGTATCACCGACGGAGGTAGAGTAGGTATGA
>JBGSSQ010000386.1:0-2645 GCA_041736975.1 Gammaproteobacteria bacterium | reverse complement strand
CACTGTGTCAAAGCTATTGAATGGTCATATAGGAATTAGTCCGGAGATGGCTATACGACTTTCTATTGTATTCAATACCTCTGATGAATTTTGGATGAATCTTCAAACAGGCTATGATCTATGGTTGGCTAATAAAAAACGTAGTCGTTTACACTTAAAGATGCTCCCCACTTTAAAGGCCTCATAGAAAAGAAATGTTAAAGCGATTAACTTCAACTCTCCGCCTAGTCCTGCGTGGGCACAACCTGAATCGCATTCAAAATTTCCAACCAGCTGCTCAGACCGCCTGTGCTTGGATCGATATAAGGTGCACGTAGTGAAAAATTCATTTCATAGCGATTGTGCGGAATCGGTTGCGGTGCGAATTTCCAGTCAGAAAGCTGTGGTAAAAACGCTTTTTGCACACACTCAAGCATGCTGGTATTTTTCGGACAGCTATAATCATCTTGAAATGAATAGTTTTTCCAGTTACTAGCATTAGGCGTAGTGAAGAACGTTTTGGCTTCGTTTAATCGATAGTTGTTATCATACAAATAGACCTGTAGGCCCGGGTTATTATAATGCTGTGGCGTGATACTGGGAATGCCTACACCTAGCACCGACAAATTGGTTAATGCGGTATCGGCATAGAGCGCGCGCAATTCACTTAAATGGGTGTGCCCAGCCATAAAGATGCGAACAGTATCTTGGTACTGTGACATAAGGCTGAGGAAGTTATCACGAAATTTTTTGCCATTACCTAACACCAGCTTGCTGTTCCACATATCTTCGCTATGGTTAAAAGCATCGTTTCCTACAGGAATGTGCATAGCGAGATAAACGGCGTCACCATTTGCTGCGGCGCTAGCAAGTTGTGCCGCTAGCCAATCCATTTCCTTTTGTGCCGCAGCCAATTGGCTGGCGCCAGTAAGGGCATATTCATGAGAAAAAATCACGCTATTGAGGCTAATTAAACGTAAACGGGAAGCACTGCCCAGTGGGTAGGCGCTGTAATAGCCATCTGTTTGTGCATAAGCCATATCATCAGCATGCTCCGTTGGCATGGGATGCGTTGTGGTATAGGTGCACGCAGTCGTAGGCGAAACATTACAGTCAGGGTTTGCGTTTAATGCAGGCCAGCCTTTAGTCTCAGGTGAGTTGTGTTGGGGATCTAATGAAAACAAGTTGGTAGTACCGGTTGAGAATGTACCATAGTCAACCACTAAGGAATCATTGTTACCGAACACGTAAAATACCGGCATATCGTTCTGGCTAATCGCCTCAAGACCACTAAACCCCTGTAAAACCGCGCTTATATTTTTTTCAAGGTTTTCATCGTCGTGGTGAGCGGGTAAATCCCCCAGTAGCACGATAAATTTTGGTGCTTGCTCGGCAATTAAGGTGGTGAGTTCTGCTTGTGTGCTGCTCCATAAGCTATCACCGGTATCTTGCCCATAGGTAATGGCCGAACTCTTGCCCGCCTTAAAATGGATATCGGTAATAGCAAGGAAAGTATTCATGTTGGTAACGGTGATATTGAGTTGTTTTTTTGCCTCTACCCAAGTACAGGTAAACGGAGCGTTACCGGCGCAAACTTGAAAGCGACTGCGAATAACGCCAGGCTGGTTGGTCAGCTCCGCAGGGATCTTTAGCTTAAGTTGACAGCTACCATAGGGCACAATCTTAGCGCAGTTTGAAGACGTTATCCCGCTGGGTAGGCGCTTGGCAGTCACGTTGAATAACGGTATTGGGCTATTGTTCTTGATAAGGTAGGGCACGGTCAATGTGGTGCCTAGTGCGATCGCCGGCTCATGGTAGCTGTAGTCTACCGGAGTGATGCTCATGGATGATGAGCCCAAGGCTAAGGGGCTGAGCAAGCTAAGGCAGAGTGATATTATCATCACTTTTTGCAGTCTGTTTCGCATGATTAGTCTCGTCTATAGTTGTGTTGTGAGGCCAAATTGTCTAGGATATAAAGTCATCCATTTAGGATATGTCAGTAGTTTCGCACTTTATACAGCTGAACCTCATGATTAGAGGTGGGATGGTACATGAAGTTGAGGATAAATGACAGTAAATATACATCCCTGCGCAGTGGAAATCCTTTCAAGTCGGCGCCTACTCAACAATTCCATCAGCCCACAAAGTGTCGAGAAACTCTTGCCAATGCATTATCTAGATATTGGCATGACGATGCTTGAGCTTGTCATGACTGAGGAGAATATATAGACTCAAATCACCTGGGTCGGTGCATATGTCATCTCCGCTTGTTACATAAAATGTGATATCAACACCATTATCCCCAGATATCAAGATATTCAGAAGAACAGGTGCTGAATATCTGAGCTAATGGGGTCAGGTACTCAGTGGAAAGCGAGATATTCTATAATTACATCTCACGTTAGTATTAAGGAGATTGATTATGAAACCCAAAAAGAAGTTGCCTACCACCGTGCTAAATAATCCAAATGACCCTAGTCCTGGACTATGCTATGCACCTGTTGATAAAAATAAAAATGTAATATTAAAGATGAAAAAGCATTTTAAAGTAGGAATAGATCCACCAAGGGGTTGGCTACAAGTCCCATGCGAAACAGGCTGCCGAGGTTAGCAGCAAAGAACTAAGTTATTATCGCAGATAAACACCGTTGCAGCAGGGGGAGAAT
>JBGSSQ010000353.1:0-14153 GCA_041736975.1 Gammaproteobacteria bacterium | reverse complement strand
AACCATTTCTACCTACATTGATATGGCTTGAGAAAAACCGTGATGTCATAGCATTGAGTTTTACTCCAGAAAACACATGGCAAGATTGGCTTCAGCACAGCCCGTCACACCAAGCGGTTATTGCAGGCTTCTCTCAGCAATTGCAACAAGCATTATCATTAGCCGATCAGGGTAAATTTACGTTCAATGAGTATGATGTTTATCAGCTAGCTAGAACCAGGTTGAGTCTACAAAATTATGGCGTCAATCTTCAGAGTGAATTAGATCCCAATGATGCATTCCTACAGACAAAAGTCTGGTTGCAGTCTAAAGGCCTAATAGTTGATTCTCAGCAAGCCAATGAACTATTTTCGTTAAGTCTGGGAGATGTTCGCAAATCTATTCATCAATTTCCTGATCCAGCCGCTTGCTTTTTGGATGCAATGCTCGGTTTGCCAGGTAAGCCTGATGGTGTTAATTTGGTATCTATTGGGGCAGATGTGCTGCTGTTCAACTTCATATTATCGCCATCAAATCGTCAAGTCTATGATTGCATTTGGTCGCATATGAAAACTGTTCAGCAAGTTATAGATCAATATAGACGTACCATTTGTGTCAAAAAGTTGTTGAGTAGATTGAAAAATCATCTCGATTTTTTTCAAGTCAACTTATTGAGCTGTGAATTTTCTGGCCATATTAAACATTACCTTGGTACGAAGTTGATGGGGTGGCGCTATGTTTTAGGTGCATTGAGGACTAGTATATCGAAAATACAGACCAATTTGAATGATGAGAACATGTTTGATTTTTTAGAGGGCTCAAAAGAATATGAGTTGACTGAGTCTGTGATAAATATTCTACATGATGGCTATATGACTGGTCGATTAAAAGTGCTTGTCGATATCTTAGAGCTTCCTAAACAGTCACAAGCAGCGACTACTTTGATTAAAGTTGTCACTTGGCTTGAAAAAAATCGTGACACCTTACTGTTGTGTTTAGAACAAAATCAGAATTGGCAAGCATTTGTCCAAACAAATAATGAATATTCGGCACAGCTAACCTGTTTTATTTCAGCGATTGAGACCGTTTTTAACCGCGAAGAGTTGGTTAATATTTTAAAAAGCCCAGTGTGTGATGCTCTGCTATTTAATTGTTTATCTGATGGCAGTAAAGTCACCAATCTAGCGAGTATAGCAACCCTCATGTTAGTTGTGGATAAAATCCTTAATGACTATACTCTTGTTCAGGCCCAGAGGCTGTCGAGTAAAAATCAGGATTCAGCGATGTCTATGTTGAGTAATATTACTAATTCCCCCGTCAGAACATCCCCCCGAAAGCCAATATTGCTACCCCCTAAGAATGTTGATATTGATGGTTTTGAAGAGCATGAAATCGAACAAGAAGCCTTGGTGTTTAAAAATTAATGTTATGGCCGTTCTGTTTCTAGGGTGCCGGGATCTAACGTGTAAGCGCTGCTCAATCAATTGGGTGGGGTGATGTAGCCTGCTTCCTCATCGTCTGAGAGTGAGAGGTCACTAACTTGTTGCTTTAGTGAATCGAGCGCACTTTCAGCCATGTGTTTTACTCGTTTGGTGACGATAGTAAGTTGGGGTGCGTCATTAAAAAAGCCTCTAAGTTTTTCGATGAGTAAATCAATACTTTTTATCCGCTGGTTGTTGCCGTTTGCAACACCGTGTCCAAAATAAGCATTATGGATTTCTGCAGTTGAATCACTTTCTAGCTCTTGTGCAATTAAAAGATGTTTATAGCAGAGTTCATAATAAAGCTGGGCGGTACTTTGATCCAGTGTTTGTAAGGACTGGGCTGAATAAAATAAAACTTCGGCATACAATAAATAGCCTGGTGCCTTATAAATGTTAGCTGCGAGGCTTGCGTAAAAGCAGGCTTTTTTGATTCTAACATCTGTTTTGCTAGTCACAGCTTGGTTGTCATTTTCGTATAAGAGTGATATCAAGGTTTCATCTTCGACTTTGTTTTCGACATATTGTTTAGCCAATAAATCAGTATCTAAACTCAGAAGGTCATGATGTTTGAATAAGTCATCACCTGAGGTATTTCTATAAAAACTATGTTTATTGATATTTGCTGTAGTTTCTTTTATTACGTTTTCTTTTTCACTAGATAATGAATCGATGAATTTATCTGCTAAAGATTTTAATGAATGAAAGTTAAAGTATGGTCCTTTAGCAGCTATAATTATATTATGTTCTTGTCCGGGTGTTTTGGAAATGAAATAGAGAAAAACACCAGCGTAAAAAGAAAAAATGGGGAGATTATTCTGCTCCTTAAAGAAAGGGATTTTTACTTGCTGACAAAGCGCTATTAACCTAACTTGCCATATTGCCTCAAATTCAACAGCTAAGCACTGTGCTTGTATTTTTTTATCGCTTGCTGCAAGTAATATCAATTCCAGCGTGTTGCAGTTTGCACGCTGAAATAAATTATCCCACTTATCTTCAGTTGATAAGTATTTGTATGAGACCTCTTCCACTGAGAACCCTTAGTCCATTTCTAATTGAGGTCGCACAATAACATATGAGAATTTGTATTGCGAGAAGAGTTTTTCATAACAATATGTGGTATTTTTGGATCGTTGCAAACACTACATGTAGTGGTTTTTTTATCTATGCAGTAAAAATAAATTTTCCAGGCAGTGTCAACTGACATTGGTCGAGGAAATACACGGGTTGTAGGTAACAGTTTGACGCGAAATTCAACCTCCAAGACTTTTTATGGTGAGTCGTTAGTTTCATTGCGAAGTCAGTGTGAGTGCTTGATTCTTATAAGCCGGCGTTCAGCTAGTGATTTCTGTGTCGCATGGCCTGCTGTTTTTCACGATTAGCGTCGCGCTCTTTTTCTGATTGGCGTTTGTCGTATTGTTTTTTGCCGTGCGCCAAAACGACTTTGAGTTTCACACGTTGCTTTTTCCAGTACATCGATAAGGGGACGGCGGTATAGCCTTTACGCTCAATAGCACTCACCAACTTGTCTAGCTCTTTTCGTTTTAGTAGTAGTTTACGGGTGCGTGTAGGGTCGGGATTGATATGTGTGGATGCGCTCAGAAGGGGGCTGATATGCATGCCCACGATGAAGGCCTCGCCGTTTTTTAGGATCACATAGCTTTCTTTGAGCTGAGATCGACCCGCTCGGAGACTTTTGACCACCCAGCCTTCGAGCATAATGCCCGCTTCAAAATCCTCTTCAATAAAATAGTCATGTAAGGCTTTTCTATTGAGTGATATGGTGTTATCAGGCTGATTCGCCTTTTTAGCCATAATCTGTCGCTCATTATGTGATTAATGGAATGAATGCAATGCGTTCTATTATAGCAACGAATACGATATAATGGCAGCTCAAAGTTGAATTTAGGATGGTTTGATTATGCCCGATGTCAAAAAAACGCAGGTTGTGCCCTACACGCCGGGGCAGATGTATGCCTTAGTTAACGATGTTAAGCGCTATTCGGAGTTTGTGCCCTGGTGTCAACGCAGTGAAATTCTCAGTGAAAATGATGATGAACTACGTGCACGCCTGCATTTTTCCGGCGGTGGATTTGAAAAATCTTTTACTACCTGTAATCGCCTCCAAAAAGATAAGATGATTGAGCTACGCCTAGTGGATGGACCATTTCGTCATCTGCAAGGCTTTTGGCGGTTTGACCATAACGGAGAGGCAGGCTGCCAGGTGGTATTGGATCTTGAGTTCGAATTTACTAATAAGCTCTTGAGTTTAGCCTTCGGTCCTTTTTTCCATCAGGTCGCTAATTCACTAGTTGATGCCTTTTGCAAACGTGCTGAGGAAGTGTATGCCTAGTATGATTGGCGTTGAGATTTGTTATGCAACGCCCGTGCAGTACTGGCTGCTGCCCGTAGAGGTCCCATCTGGCGCTACAGCTGGGCAGGCAATACAGCTATCGAGTATGTTGATGCTTTGCTCGGAACTGAGGTTAGATGACCTTAAAGTTGGTATTTTCAGTAAGAAATGCACATTGGATACGGTTTTGAAAGACGGGGATCGTGTGGAAATCTATCGCCCTCTGACGATTGACCCAAAGACGGCGCGTCGCTTGCGTGCCAAAAAGGCCGCTGCTCAACAGTAGCCACTAAAGCTCTTATTGTGTGTGTTAGGTGCTCATACCTAAAGTTAAGCTGTAACTGCTCATCCAGGCTGTTATTGGCGCATGATACCACTCAGCTGAGGTTTAATCTGACCCCTTGCACATCTGCTGAATTGCAAAAATAAATGCTTGGGTGGTTAGCTAATGATTTTGGCGAGTCTATCATGTTCAAAAATAAGGGTGGCCTTGCTTTTGACAAGGGGCTGGTTGCGGCTAACCCGGGTATAAACATAGTCCCAGCAGCGGGAGTCAAATGTATTGATAACGACTGGTTCACCCATGATCTCAATGACTTGTTCACGGCTCATCCCCAGCTTTAGCTGGTTAATATTCTGTTGATTGATGATATTTCCCTGCTGGACCTCGATATCGTAGCCCACAGGCAAGCTGTGGCAGCCGAATAAACCTATCGACAGGGCTGTAATAGCCATTAATAATTTTAGCTTCATGGTAAGGCGCCTATCGTTAAAACTGATTGGCTAGCATATCGGTATGGCTGGTCTTTTTCAATACATAGTTCAAATTGAAATCACATGTTATACTGGGCCCAGTTTAATTTAGGAGGTGATTTCACTTGGAACCAAAGAAAAAGCACGAGTTGCAGACCGTGGGCTTGAAGGTGACGGTCCCACGTATCAAAATTCTAGAAATTCTGCAAAAAGCTGATAGGCGCCATATGAGCGCTGAGGATGTTTATAAGGGATTGCTTGAGGCCGGAGAGGAAGTGGGTTTGGCCACAGTGTATCGGGTATTAACCCAGTTTGAGAAGGCGGGGCTGGTGCAACGTCACAATTTCGAGAGTGACCATGCTGTCTTTGAATTGGATGAGGGGGAGCATCATGATCACCTCGTCTGTGTGGAATGTGATGATGTCACTGAGTTTGTGGACGATAGCATCGAAAAGCGCCAAGCGATGATTGCGGAAAAATCAGGCTATCTGATGACCGACCACGAGCTGGTGATATATGGTGTTTGTCAAAACTGCCAGCAAAGTTAAGCTTATATTCTAACTACACCTTCCGGGTCAAATCACCTCAGCATTAGTCAGTAGATTTTCCGCGTGAGCGATAGCATTGGCTGTGATGGTCAAATCACCCAACATTCTTGCCAGTTCATCAGCGCGTTGTTCGCGAGTGAGGGCCGCTATATTGGTGATGGCTTCTTTTTTGGCGGTGCTTTTGCTCACAAATAAGTGGTGGTGCCCATTGGCCGCGACTTGGGGAAGGTGGGTGATGCAGAGAATTTGTGACTGCATGCCCAATTGCCTTAATAACTTACCCACCACAGTGGCAGTGGGGCCACCTATGCCCACATCTACTTCATCAAATATCTGTGTGGGTATGGTCATTTGTTGGCCTGTGGTGACGTGGATGGCTAGGCTGATTCTGGATAATTCGCCACCGGATACCACTTTAGCCATGGCGTTAAAGGGTTGGCTAGGGTTGGTGCGTACCAGGAATTCGATGTTATCTTGGCCGTCTGCACGTGGTTGCGCGTTGAGCTGTGCTTGCACATCGATTTTTACAGCGCCTCCGGTCAAGCTCAGATCTTGCATTTGAGTGGTGATGGCTTTGCTGAGTCGTTGCGCTGCTTTTTCACGACTGGCGCTTAGTTGGCTAGCAACTGTTTGGTAGCGAGTATTGAGTAGCTCAAGTTCTTGACTGAGTTCGGTTATGCGGGCTTCAGAATGAACGAGTGAATTTAAGCGATGCTCTAATTGAGTTTGCAGAGTGTAAAGATCATTGGCTTTAATGCGATGCTTTCGCGACAAATGGTGTATTTTTTCCAATCGTTTTTCGAGTTCAAAGAGGCGTTCAGGATTGGGCTCTAAGGAGGATAATAAATGTTCGAGTTCAGAGTTGGTTTCCTGCAATTGCACTGAAGCACTTGAGAGCATTTCAAGAATATTATTGAGTTGAGGAAGTAGTGTTTGTTGTTCTTGTAGCGTGTGTTCTATAACATAAAATTGTTCAAGTAAATTACCTTCTTCTTGTTGGCTCAAAAGCTGATAAGCTTGATTTAAACGCAGTAGTTGTGTATCTACTGATGCTAATTGTCGATGTTCTTGATCAAGTGATTCATAGGTGTTTTCTTGTAAATCGCAGGCGGCAAGTTCGCTAATTTGATCGGTGAGTAATGTGATTTCTGCGCTATGGTCTTGTTGGTTGTTGAGGATGCTTGATAATTCGGTATGGGTTTTGTGCCAGTCCTCATAGAGTGCTGTGACTTGTTCAGTGAGAGTGGGATGGTTTGCATACGCATCCAACAATTGACGTTGATAATTTCGTTTGAGCAGTGCTTGGTGTTGATGTTGACCATGAATATTAATAAGCAGTATTGCCAGGTCTTTAATTTGTTGTAAAGGGCAGGGGATGTTATTGATGGTAGCGCGTGAGCGGCCGTCACTTGAGATCACGCGTCTAATAATACATTCGTCATCACTGGCTAATTCATGTGCGTTCAACCAACTTTGTGCAGCAGGGACTTTCAGTGCATCGAAAAACAAGGTAATTTCGCATTGATCGGCGCCTTGTCGCACTGTCATCGCTTCAGCACGTTTGCCTAATGCGAGTTCAATAGCGTCCATAATGATTGATTTTCCGGCGCCTGTTTCGCCAGTGATCACTGTAAGACCGGCGTTGAGATCCAGGCTGAGCTTTTCGATCAAAACAAAATTTTTAATATCAATATGTGTGAGCATTATCCCTTCCAGTGTAATTTTGTGTTGAGGGTGTGAAAATAGCTGTAATTCATAGGGTGAATCAAGCGAAATGTTTTACTGTGTCGAGTGACGGTAATGTCCGCACCTATAGGTACGGGGATGCGTCGTTGTCCGTCATGGCTGATTTGTGGAATGGTGTAATTATTGTCTGAAATATGAATGCGTAAGGTACTGTCGCTTTTCACCACAATAGGACGACTGCTGAGTGTGTGTGGAGAGAGTGGGACAACCACGATGGCCTCAAGATTAGGGTGCAAAATGGGCCCGCCACCCGATAATGCATACGCAGTTGAACCAGTGGGGGTGGCCACGATCAAGCCATCGGCACGTAAGCTGTAGGCGAAATAGTCGTTGATGTACAGATCGAAGGTGATCATTTGGGCTTTATCGCCGGGTAATAGGACAAAGTCGTTCACGGCAATTATCGAGGGTTCATACTGTCCTTCATCCTGAACTTGAGCTTCCAGTAAGAAGCGTTCTTCTTGTATATAGTGGCCTTGCAAGACATCTAGAACTTGGGTTAAATCGTCAGGAGGTATGTCTGTTAAGAAGCCTAGTGTGCCGCGGTTTATGCCTAGTACCGGTAAGTTTTGTTCGGCACCTATACGGGCAGCGCCAAGGAAACTGCCATCACCGCCAACGACGATGATCAAATCGGCTGCTTTGTTCAGCTCCTCTTTTTGGACGCTGGGGCAATTTGAATCAGGAAGTAGAGCAGCGGTTAAGGTTTCCAATACTACCGAATAACCATGCTCCTCTAGGAAGTGCACAATAGATTCCAGTGTTTCGCTGATACCTTCGATGCGCTGACGGCCCATGAGGGCGATTCGCGTAAACGGGCGTTGCGTTGTCATAGGGTTGTCTCGTTGATGAAAATTGTCATTTAGATTCAGTGTCCTGTTTTGATTTTATCCCTATCTCGTCGTGGCGTAAACACTTAAGGGGTTAAATTGCATAGAGCGGGGAGGGGTGAGGGGATGGGGTCAAGACTTGACCCCATCCCCCTTAATAAGTGCTTTAAAGAGCACTTTAAGTCAGATTAAATGCTTTTTAAAGCATGTTATGTTGACGAGTGACATCTATTAGAGTATACTTAAACTGGCTTTCTTATTTTCAGTATGAGTGCTTCATATGGCAAAAAAAAACCTGCTTTTATCCGCGCCACCTTATCCGGTTGAGCAAACGCTTAAGCGATTGGGGAACAATTTGCGTACAGCTCGTCTACGTCGAGGCCTCTCTATTGTCGATGTTGCTGGAAAAATAGGTGCGGGAGTACGTGCTGTCACGAATGCTGAAAACGGCAAACCTGCCACGGGAATAGCTGTTTATACTGCATTACTTTGGGTATACGATTTGCTCAATCAAATGGACGAGGTGGCGGATCCTTCAACTGACGTGGAGGGACTGGCTTTGGCATTAGCACGAGAGCCTGTGCGCGCTCGAGAATCTGGGGGGAATGATAATGACTTTTAATACTTCTCCATCAGAATGCTATGTCTACATGACATTACCAGGACAGACTACGCCAGTCACAGCGGGACGGTTTACATTATCAATAAATCGCCAGGGTGTATCCATAGGTCGATTTATATACGGGAAACAATATCTTGCTCGTTCAGATGCGGTTCCGCTGGACCCTGTGGAGCTGAAACTAACGACGAAAAACTTTGAGACAATAGCACTTAAAGGGGTTTTTGGAGCACTACGAGATGCAGGACCGGATTATTGGGGACGTAGAGTCATTGAGCGACACCTTGGGGCATCTCAATTAAATGAAATGAGCTATCTACTTAATTCTGCAGATGATCGGGCAGGTGCTTTAGGATTTGGTCTTCATCAAGCCCCTCCCGCGCCACGGCGCGTTTTCAATCAAACCCTTGAGCTAGAAAAACTACATAGAGTAGCTGATGCATTAATGAACGATGAGGACCTGCCTGAGAATGCGATCAATAACCAGCTTGAGGAATTGCTGTTATTAGGAACGTCAATGGGGGGCGCCCGTCCAAAAACTGTGGTTGAAAATCAGGAAGGATTATGGCTTGCAAAGTTTAATCGTCCTGATGACAAATGGAATAATGCTCGTGTCGAACACGCGATGCTGACACTTGCACGTGCCTGTGGGTTGACTAGCGCGGAAAGCCAAATTATCAATGTGAGTAATCGTGATGTGCTGCTTGTGAAGCGTTTTGATCGTGAAAAAATTCAGGGTGGTTATTTACGATCTCGCATGATTAGTGCTTTAACTTTGTTGCGTGCTGAAGAGACTTACTCAGGAAGAGATAAGTGGTCCTACATCCTATTGGTAGAGGAATTACGTCGCTGCTGTAGTGATCCAAAAAATGATTCATTAGAGCTTTTTAAACGTATGTGCTTTAATGCGCTCATCTCAAATATAGATGATCATCCCAGAAATCATGCCATTATCGCCAAAGATAAAGACTGGAAGCTTTCTCCTGCCTATGATCTAACAGTGTCATTGCCTATTAGTATTGAACGTCGTGATCTTGCGATGAGTTGTGGTGATATGGGTCGATTTGCCAATGCAGCTAATATTATGTCTCAAAGTGCACGTTTTTTGCTTGAAAAAGCCCAGGCTGAGAGTATTGTGCAGCACATGGAAAATCAGGTTAAGAGTACTTGGTATGCAACAGCCCGTGCAGCAGGTGTGTCAGAACATGACTGTGAAAAAATTAAGTATGCTTTTGATTATCCAGGGTTTAGGGGTGGGTGGTTGCAATAGATAGTCAATATAATTTATGAGCGCAGCAGCACGTAAATTACGATAATATTTTTATGATGCGAGAGGATAAATTTTTAGAGAACTCTTCAATGTTTTCATCTGTCCTGGTACAATTGGATAGTGGCTTACGTCAAAATGAACCTTATCTATTTCATCTTCCCTACAAGTAAAAATTACCCTCAAGCTTTTGGCTTGCGCATATCCAGCGTCATAATATACGCAAGGACGTTGGCCCGTAAGGTCTGCTATAACAAGTTTGCTATTATTAATGCAAAGAATCATTTGTGCTATAATATCTTCGGTAAATTCTTCTTCACCGATTTTTATGGCTTTAAGTTTGGCATTTTCTATTTCATTCAAACCTACGTAAGAGCCGAATTCTGGATTAATTTTGTAGATACTCAAAAGCATATTGCTGGCCTCATTTAATGGGTCTGTTATAGTGTTCATATTCCCTCCTGATTTGCTTAATATAATAAATTTGATCCAAGTCGGGTTTAGGTCTTATGATTGGTGCCCATGCCATTAGCTTGAAGTATACCGATATCATGCATATGATGGATAATCGAAGCTTGTATACCTACTTTGAGTGATCGTACAAGGTATATTGGGAACCGAGAGGAGTTTTTAAATGCGTACAGCACTAGTTACCGGTGCCAATGGTTTTATAGGTCGAGCATTATGCCGCCAACTTGAGCGCCAGGATTTCAAGGTTCACGCTGCTATTCGTCAGATGACACCTGATCGCCAGGTGCCTAATGCGCACCTTTTCCCTGTTGGAGACCTGAGCGCAACTACAGATTGGTACTCCGCATTGCTGGGTGTCGATTGTGTATTTCATCTTGCTGCAACGGTTCATCAGCCGGAAAATCAGGATGATCGTCTTTATGACACCACGATCCTTGACGCCACGCGTCGACTGGTTGAGCAGGCTATTAGTGCCGGCGTTAAGCGGTTCATCTACATCAGTACCACAAAAGTGTACGGCAAAGAGACTTCCACTAAGTGTATCAGTGAAATGGATCCATGCTATCCTGACGATCCTTATGGTAGGGCTAAGTTGGCAGCAGAAAAAATGCTGGCAGAGCTCGCCAAGGGTAGTCAATTAGAGTGGGTGATTATTCGTCCTCCTCTAGTGTACGGGCCTGAAGCAAAAGGAAATTTTCAGCGTTTAGTCAGCTTAGTTAATCGAATGCCTGTGTTGCCTTTAGGTCGAGCATCATTACCTCGCAGTATTATTTCCGTTGAAAATCTGGTTGATTTTATCATCACCTGTGCTAGAGAATCTGCAGCAAATAAGCAAACATTTAACATTTCCGACGGTCGTGATCTGTCTACACAGGAAATTTGTCAGTTGATCGCTAAAAGTCTAGGGAAAAAGTGTTGGCTAATGCCAATTCCAGCTTGGTGGCTGAGATTAACGCTACGGTTGATAGGAAAAGAAGCACTCTTTAACAAACTATTTGGTGGTTTGTGTTATGATATCGATCATGCAAAGCAGGTGCTTTGTTGGAAACCGGCGGTGAGTGTTGAGTCGGCTATAAGGAATGGGGTCAAATCTTGACATAAGACATATGGCAGAGAGACGGGGGTAGGGGATGGGGTCAAGACTTGATCCCATCCCCTACCCCATTCCTGACCATCTAAAGAGGTTTAAGTGGCAGATTCGGATATTAATGAACGCGCACAGCGCATTTTGACCGTTTTGGTCCAACGTTACATACGTGACGGGCAACCTGTGGGCTCCAAAACGCTGGTTGAGGATGGCCTTGTGCCCCTTAGTTCAGCTAGCGTGCGGCATATCATGTCTGACTTAGAGCAAGCGGGGTATATTGCTTCACCACATACTTCGGCGGGGCGTATGCCTACTGCTAAAGGCTACCGGTTTTATGTCGATAGCTTATTGAATACAGAAGTGTCGACTTCATGTGATCTACAAGAGATGCGCCGACAATTACGCACCGATAATTCACAGCAAGACTTATTGGAATCCGCCTCAGGATTATTATCTTCTTTAACACACCTTGCTGGCATTGTGACCTTACCAAAACGCACGCGTACGGTACTGCGCCATGTGGAATTCTTGCCCTTAGAAAAACGTCGGGTTTTGGTGATTCTTGTATTTAATGAGCAGGAAGTGCAAAATCGGATTATTCAAACCGAAAGAGAGTACTCTTCCAGCGAATTGCAGCAAGCCGCTAATTTTTTAATGACGCATTATGCGGGTAATGATTTGACCGATATTCGCCGTGTTTTATTGCAAAAAATGCACAATGATCGAAAGGACATGGAGCAGTATATGGCGGCTGCATTGGAAGTTGCGGATAAAACATTTGAAGCCAAAAAAGATGATGAGTATCTAATGGCGGGAGAGACCAATCTTTTTAGTTTGGCGGAGAGTACTAATATTGATCAGTTGAAAAACTTGTTTGAAACCTTCACACAAAAACAGTCGTTATTGCATTTGCTCGATCAGTGTCTGCAGTCAAATGGTGTAAAAATATTTATTGGACAAGAGTCTGGTGTACAGGTTTTTGATGGTTGTAGTTTTGTGGCGGCGCCCTATTTGTTGGAAGATAGAACATTGGGTGTGTTGGGGGTGATTGGTCCTAGCCGAATGGATTATCAGCATGTTATTTCAACGGTTGATATTACCGCGAAACTGCTGACCAGTGTTTTGGGCGACGATAAACGATAAAAACACAGCCTTGATATATAGGTGTTTTTAAACTTTGAGTGATTTAAATTTTATTGTGCGCTTTATTTCCCTAGCAGCGGGTAGTAAATTGTTTTCAGAACAGTAGAGAAAAAGTTTATGCAGCCAAGCGTCTTTTTTAAATATTCGAAAATGACTTTTGAGAACGCTCAGAGATTTATCGCCATTAATCACGTCAAGTAAATCTTGTGCAGCCCTTGCCTGTTCAGATAGTTTTTCAGATTTTTTAAAACTGTTTATTGAAAAAATCCCATGAACTTTTATGTCAGGCTTTTTATGCGCTTGTGAATACAATTCAAAATTTTCAATATTTTTTTTTCTTTCATCTATAAATTGATTGATTGTGTGGATAATGAAAATTTTTGCTATATCGTAATCAGTATATTGACCGGTTATTTCAAGCAACTTTTCGCAGTCATATAAGTGAAAATTCATATTCGCACCTGCTTTTACCAGCATCACTATGGCATCACCATAGGAGTTTTCGAAGGCAATGCTTAAGGGGGTTGCGCCAGTGTTGTGCTGCAAATTGACATCGGCATTTTTCTCCAGCAATAGCTCCATGACTCTAGGGTGACGGTTAAAACAAGCCACATAGAGAGGTGTTGCTCCAGCGATGCACTTGACATTCACCTTAGCACCAGCTGCTAGCAACAATTTCACAACGTCAGCATGGCCATTCTGACATGCAATAAAAAGCGCGTTTACGCCATAGTGACACATTAGATTTATATCGGCGTCTACTGCCAATAATAATTTCACCGCATCAGTATCTCCGTTCTCACAAGCGACAAACAGTGCAGTGGCGCCGTTTTTGGGTAAGGCGCACAACTTGAAGGCCTCGATTGGGTTGCTGTCACACTGTAAATTTACATTGGCCTGTGCGCCTAGTAATAATTCAACCACTAAAATATGGCGAGATTGGCAGGCCGCAAAGAGGGCGGTTACACCATTTTTGCCACGCATATTCACATCGGCACCATGATCAAGCAATAATTTCACTGCTTGCGTATCACCATTCTGACAGGCTAGAGTCAAAGCGGTTGCATCATCTCTGCAAGGTATATTCACATCGGCACCACGATCAATCAATAATTTCATAACTTCAATATGCTGGTTTTGACAAGCGATACAAAGGACTGTTGTGTTCGTGTCGTTTACTATGGTCACATCTGCCCCCTGATCTAGCAATAACTTAACAGCTAAGGTATCGCCGCGCTCACAGGCGGCATAGAGCGCGGATGGTGGAAAATTGTTTGCCAAATTCAAGTCGATGCGATAATTTAACAATAATTCCACGATTTGCGTATGACCGTTTTGACAGGCGGTATAAACAAGAGATTTGCCGTTGAGGCTTATCAAGTTCGGGTTGGCATGGTGATCAAGTAGTAACCTCATTATCTCAATATAGCCATTCTGACAGGCGATAAAGCTCGCAGGTAAACCTCTTTTGGCTTGCATATCTACATCAGCACCACAATCTAACAACAGCTTCACAGCTTCAAGATGGTTATTCTCGCAAGCAATAGAGAGTGGGGATGAGCCATTAACATCCTTAGAATTTATTGTTGCATTGTCATTCAACGCAAGCAGTGCGGCGATATCATCTTTATTTTGTCGTAAATCAATTGCCCAGTGCAATAGAGTCCGTTTGTTATTATCTATATGGTTAGTGGCAACGCTATAACCTGTCGAGTACAGCGGTAAAACTTTACTCTTGTAGATGTCATTTAACCAAGAGCTTGACCAATAAAACTGCGCCCAATAGGTAATACTAAACCTATCGCTATCCAATACAACTAAATCTGCTGAGCTTAACTCGCTGGTGAGACTGCCTAACTTTTCAAGATTGCAGTCT
>JBGSSQ010000344.1:0-2816 GCA_041736975.1 Gammaproteobacteria bacterium | reverse complement strand
ATCAGGTCTTTTGCCCATCTTTCAATGACGGATTCGATACTCCATCAATATCACTTTCTCATCTATTAAAATGGATTCGTTTTTGATCTAAAATCAGTTTATTTTAATATATTAATTTCATTAAGTTTGATACAGTATTATCAATTTTATTGTGATTAATATTTTGGTTTTATTTTATAAGGAAAAGTATAGATGGCCGAACTGCATCTAATGTCTAAATCTGATGGAGATATTAAGACCCATGTTGTTTTTATCCATGGGTTAGGTGGTCACTACAAAAATACGTGGACTTCATCTACTCCAGAGAAAGTATTTTGGCCAAGTTGGCTTTGTATGGACATTGAAAATATCGCTATTTGGTCAGTTGGGTATTTGAATCCCATGAGTATGTGGGGAAATCAAAGAACCATGCATTTTACCGATAGAGCAAAAGATATTCTGCATTGTTTAAATCAGGAAGCTCTATTACGTAATGGTAGTGTAGTGCTCATCGGGCACAGCATGGGTGGTTTGCTGATTAAACAAATGTTTCATTATGCAGACAGAAATTCAGAACTAAATAGAATTATGGATCGCGTACATAAGGTTTGTTTTCTTGCAACCCCACATCAAGGTTCTTCAGGTGCTAATATTATTGATAAGCTCAGAATATTTGCATGGCCATCAGTAGCCACAGCGTCTTTACTTAAAAATGATCCGAATTTGCGTGAGTTGAATGAGTGGTATAGAGCTTGGGTGCGTCATCGTGATGTTGATCACCTGATACTTATGGAAAATCAGCCATGTAAGCGCCTCCTGACCATTGTTACACCAGACAGTGCTGATCCTGGATTAAACGTAGAAGCTTTACTTGTGGATGCCGATCATATCAGCATCACTAAGCTTGCTGACAAACAAAGTCAAATATACCATTATATAAAGAATTTCATTGAAAAGGAAACTAAGCCACCTCAAATCCTATGGCTCAATGCTAAATATCCAGAAGGTAATCATGGTTGGCAAGGTTATGCAAATTGGTCTAACGCCCCAAAAGGGATTCAAGAAGTTTTCATTGTTGATGAGGCGGTTCGTCTTTTTGATATTTCCTCTGGTGATAAAAAAGGAAAGTCTGGTCTAGAAATAATTCAAATGCTTCGAGATAAACTGACAGTACTAGGAAGCTCAACTAGACTCGTAGGTCTTTCTGGAGTAGGAAAAACTAGACTAGTTCAAGCGCTATTTGATAATCGAGTTGACGGAAATGCACTTCCGACAGAACTTGTATTTTATACTGATATAGGGCATGCACCAAATCCATCACCAAGAGCAGTTATCGAGAAACTGGTAGCTGAGATGAAGAGGGCAATTGTAATCATCGACAATTGCCCCCCCGATCTACATCGAGATCTGGTGCCAATATGCACTGAAAGTATAAGTTTATTAACTATTGAATATGACATCCGCGAAGACCAACCAGAAAGAACAGGAGTTCTTTCATTAGAGCCGGCATCTGCTAACCTCATAATAAGTTTACTATGTGCCAGGTTCACACAACTAAGAAATGTAGATGCTGAAAGAATAGCAGAGTTTTCTGGTGGTAATGCTCGAATTGCCATCGCATTAGCGTCAACAGTAGGCCAATATGAACGTATTTCTCATCTTAAGGATGATCAGCTATTTAAGAGATTGTTTCACCAACGTCATCAAGAAGAGCACTCTCTAGTTCAAGCAGCCCAAACCTTATCAATAATATATTCTTTTCAATATAAAGATGAAGATGACGCGTATTCTCAAGAAATAAAGTTTCTTAGTGACTTATCTAGTATTCCGGAGAAAGTTCTTTACGAAAGTGCCCAAGAAATAAAGAGGCGTAGCCTCATCCAGCAGCGTGGTGTATGGATGGCAGTGCTTCCACATCCTATCGCTAATAGGCTTGCAAGAGTTGCTCTTCAAAATATTCCAACTAAGCAGTTTGAACTCTTATTTAATGAAACTACAAATAGACGAATGCTTATATCAGCATCTCGTCGAATTAGTTATCTTGATAATTGCTCTGAGGCTCTAGAGATCGTTGCAAGCTGGTTAAAGCAAAATGGAACCATAAAAAAACTATTAGATCATAATGAGATGGGTGTGGCATTAACTATTTTGACAAATGTCGCACCAGTAGCTCCCCAGAAAACGTTAGAGTTTCTGATTAAGACAGCAGACAACGATACCAACTTCCTTACTAGACAGAATCCAGATTTCTCACTACTAGCGGAGTTGCTTAGGCGCTTAGCTTATGAGCCTGAACTCTTCTCTCAAAGCGTCAGACTGTTAATTGAAATTGCTTCAACAGAAGAAAAAAATGAGCGATACAACTCAGTTTTAAGTGAGTTAAAATCACTTTTCTATCTTTATCTCTCAGGTACGAATGCTACTAAAGAACAAAAGTTAGAAATAATTATAGAGCTACTTCAATCAACTAATGAATGCAAAATAGATATCGGCTTTGAATTACTCGATGCCTCGTTAGAATCCTCACATTTTTCATCACATCATAGTTTTGATTTTGGCTCTCATTCGAGAGACTACGGTTATCATCCCTCATCAAATAGAGAGATCACAGAATGGTATAAGTTATTTATAAACTATACAGTATCAATAGTGATTGGAAATAACCAACTTCGTAGAAAGGGAAGTGCTATTCTAGCCAGTCATCTAGCATCTCTCTTACACCATAAGGAATTTTGGGACATATTAGATAATGCTATTAATGTTATTTTATCTGTAGGTGAGTGGAGTGAGGGATGGTTGAAAACAGGCTCGTATTTAAAGTTCAACTCTGATGATTT
>JBGSSQ010000293.1:0-4873 GCA_041736975.1 Gammaproteobacteria bacterium | reverse complement strand
AACAATGTAGCCAAATAATTTCTTCAAAATGTTCATTTGGCAAACCATGTGGTAATGGCTTTTTTTCGTATTTTGACTCATTGACATTAAAAAGCATAAGATCGGCAATTTCTTTTATTGAATAAACGTCGGCTTTAATCGAATCATGAAGATTTCGCACGGCATCAAGCAATACTTGCCATGCCATATTATAATTTTTTTCTTTAGCATAAATTTTTGCTAATTGAATGCTTGCACTCCAAAATCTACCATTCGTTAGTTGAAGTGCGCGATTTAATGCAGCAATCGATTTTCCATATAGCTCAGGATTATGCCGCCCAAAAAGACCAACACCTTTATAATAGGCTACTATGGGTGATTCAGGATTAAATATCCCTACGGAAAAATTGATACGTTCAGCGCGGCTCATTTCTGACCATCGTACAGGATCAGGCCAGCTACCTGTCATTTTCGGATTAAGATTAATTGAGTACCTTGAAACAGAAAGGCCTTTGCTAATTAAATATTTAGATTTTGACATTTTCAATCCTCCAATAAATATGAAACAATAAAAGCTAGTTTACTTCTGAAATGTTTGTAGAGATGCTAAATTTTCTGTGGTAATAGATTCAAGTTTATCATCATACGTTCTTTCACCACTATTGATATCCCTAAGGTTAATTTCACCAATTATTTTATCTCTAACCTCAGTCCCGTATGAATGCGCTAGATAACTCCAGGCCGCCATTTGTGGTGATGGATTGCTGGTCGTGGACTGTAAATAAAAGCGTCCATAGAACCCTGTCACACAATTTAGTGCTTTATATGTTATCCCTTCGATATGACCATCCATAATGATAAACCACTTATCTATCAATCTCAGTTTGAGTTCTCGCGTTTGAGTAACGTGGTCGTTAATATTATTATCCAGTAGACTATCGATTGGAAGACCAATTAGGTATCGTTCATTTTGGATTTCGCCTTGAGCTTCATCTAGAAGACCGACTTGCAGTTCTTCTTTCCATGGAACAAACTTAACATGTTGAACAAATTCAACCCTCTTATTTCCATTATGTTGACCAAGGAATGCGAATGAAGAAGTTAAGGTTTTAAAAATTGTTTCGTTACTGTCTTTTACTTTTAATACACCTCCTGGTCTCAAACTTACAGTCAAGGAATCGTCAATTTCAGCATTTTTGTCAGTTATTAGGCTAGTAATATGCCCTTCTCCGCCAAACAAAATCCCTTTGCTTGATCTAACTGCTTTCTCAACTAAAATATAAATGAAATGAGGCTTTAAGATAGACAAAAAAGCATTAATTGATTTCTCAATATAAATAGGATTCACTGCGTATGGAGAAGCAGCCGGGTAATCCTTTGAATTAAAATTGTTCTTCAATGTATAAACGTGAAATCTTGAATCTCCGCTTGCAGCTTCTTTAATAGCCAGCCTTCGCTTGCATGCTTTTTTTGCAAAAAAAGTTTCGCGAACATTAAATCCAAAACTATGGTAACCTGCTGCATATTTACGCAATTTCAAATATCCACTGAACATTTATTTGCACATACTACTATTTAATTTGCGAAAAGTCAAATGATCTTGTCTATGCCTGTCGGGGAGCACCTGCCTCGCTGGATAGGACTTTTAAGGTATCCACAGGGTTGTGACGTCCACGTCTACCGACCATGATTCAGCTAACATGATGGGAATACCCACCAGTAAAATCGCTAAGATATAGACCAAAACAAAGGCGCTGCCGCCATTGGCGCCTGCCATATAGGGAAATTTCCAGATATTACCAACGCCTACCGCAGCCCCCGTTGTGGCTAAAATGCAGCCTAGCCGGGAGGACCATATCCCGCGAATTGGTTTATCTTCAATATCCATCCTACACAAAACCCATACAGCATTGAAAAAGAAGGGGTTCATTCTTGCACATAACAAACCTAGATGCTATCGCGTATATTAAAAATGCTTGTCCATTGGGGGGTGAAGAGATGCTTGATACTCGCGCACAAGCAATTGACTATTCTGACATGCTTGGGATGCCCGCTATTGATTAAATTCGATTTTTAATGCTCTAAAATGCTAAAATACTTGCAGTGAAGTTAAAAAAATGTAAAAATGAAGAGGAATGTATTAACAAAGAGAGAGCTGAACTGATGTCACGTGAGCGCAACTTACACCTAAAGATACTGGAAAGCGATGAGGCTGCAGTACAAGAAATTGCTAAGCTTGGACTTTTAAACCTTGATATTAATGTGCTTATAGAAACTGAGCTACTTAACAATGGTAAGCCAAACCACCAAAGCTTGCTTCACTCCGCGCTTGAGTTTGAAAGATGGCGAACCGTTGAATTATTACTCCAACACCCAGGCATTGATGTCAATATTCAGCGCCGCAAAATACCCAGAAGAGCTCTACATATTGCCGCATCACAACCCAACACTGAGATTTTATTATCACTACTTCATCGTGGTGCTAAAGTGAATGATGACTCATGTCCTATCATGTGGGCAGTACGCGCGGGCATAGCTGAGAATGTCGATATTTTGTGTCGCGCAGGCGCAGATTTGTCACGCCACGAGATGTTTGATCGTACTGCGCTTGAATTTACGATATTAGACCTAAAATCTGCAAATAGTAGGCTCTACATGGCTGAACAGCCCGAAATCATTACATTCTTTCAGCAACGCTGCAATGCCAATCTCAAGATTATAGATATTCTGCTTCGCAATGGCGCTGGTATCGGTTCATTTTTACCTCCTTGCGTTACCCAGCTAGAGCTGAACTTATCTGAGCATTGTTTTTTCGGCGCTTATATAGATCATAAACCTGTTACCCACGAATCACGCCAATTCAAATTTGCAATATTGACACTTGATGACCTTGACCGACATAGGCATAGTTGTCAAGAAAACCAAACCCTTGATGCAATTCCTTACCCTCAATTGTTATTGCGACTTGAAGAAATTCGAGCGCGCCTCAATGAGTCAAATTATGCGCCTTATATTCCGATTAAACGAAGCTTAGAAATGCTTGCCCCTAATAAAGTCAATCTGCAACGGTTATGTCTTGAATTTATTGCAAGACAACCTGTGCTACGCTCTCGATGTCTTTTGCCTACAGCAACAACAGCTCAGTTGAAAAAACTATTATCACAGATCCCTGAAAACGAAGATATAAGATTAGATGTGCGCAAAAAAGGTGTGTATTATCAAGAAAAAATTAACATACTAAATGACTTAGAAAGAATGGCATCAAGCAACATCACAGCTCGGATCAATAATAAATTTAAAATACCGATGTTAGTCTTGGCGTTTGGAGTTGTTAGCCTAATAATGATGATACTAATAACTGGATTTATGACGCGCACATGGTTTGCCATAATAAACCCAGATTCATCCGTCACAAAAATTAATTGTTGGGATGTTGTTCCACTATTCAGTAATAATCCCTACAAAGAGAATCGTAGTTATCCTGGCTGTGGTGGTTTGTTTACAGGTTTTATAGTCTGTGGCATTCTTCTACTGTTAAGTGTTATTTCCTTACTTTTCCTACGCTATTGGAACCGAGTTGATCGTTCAGTTTTTAAGCAACTCGAAAATTTTCAACGCCTTGCCATAGCTGAAGGTGCTGAGCAACGTAAGTCAATATCAATAGATATCACCCATCACCAAATACCCAATGTATTGAAAAGTATTCACTCGTTGAAAAAACAGTATAAAATCTGTTTGAGAGAATTGAATGAAATACACCCAAGCGATTACAACCCATATCCTTTTTTTCAACCTTGTCCGCAAGAACCTGGGCAAAATCGAAACATTGAAAACGTGGTGATTGACATAGATGAAATTGACACCAATGAGTGGTCAGATGAAAGCATTCCGCTACTTAATTTAAATGGTGACTAATCAGCACACGGCTAGAATGTTTAATATATCAACGACACTCTAATCATCGCCAGGTTTAATTGGCAAAGCCGTGGCGGAGCGATTGCAAGACCGTCATGATGAGATAGTCGTTGGACAAATATGCGCCGTATTTTCGTGGCTACGAACCTGTTGCCGTCAGCAAGGTTGCTTTGGGGTACGAAAAAAGCATCGAGGGTATGCAGAGTGGTCAAATCATTCGGGTGGGATACCAGTAGCCTCTATTCCAAATGCAGGGGGTTGCGAAGGGTAGCAGCTCCGCTGGTGTATGATGAGGGTTATTGTCGATGGTGGTATTCATGGCTCGAATAGGATCTCCTCCTACTATAGTAGCTTGAGTCCAGCTGGATTTAGCGCTATGCTCTGAGAATGATAGTGTTTTTTTTAGCCCTTTGCCACGTTGAATGATATTATAAGGAAAGTGAATGATGCCATTATTTCGATACCTCTTAATAAGCTTGCTGTTTGTATCCTCAATCAGTTTAGCCAATGATTCAAACATACTGACCGTTGAGCTGGCTAGTACCTCTGCTGAAAGAGAGTGGGGTTTGATGGGTCGCACATCAATGGCAGAAGATCACGGCATGTTTTTTATCTATCCTCGTGCGCAAAGAATGAATTTTTGGATGTTTAATACTTTTATTGACTTGTCCATTGCCTTTGTAGATAAAAACCAAGTGGTCTGCGAAATTTATGATATGAAGGCTTATCCTGAAAAGATGGATCCTAATCGGCCGGTGAAAAAATTATCAGATATGAGTCAATATTCTTATAATGGTGAAGAGATGAAGTTTTGATATATCGGGTTTTCAAACGCACTTTTTTTCAAAATGAGGAGATTTTTCTTCTGGCATCTTCACCGCCCTATATACTTAACACTTGAATCTCCTTAATGCCAGAATTTCTGCCTCTATTTTTAAGGCGATTAATTTCATCTGTGCACCACAGCCCTCGCACTTTA
>JBGSSQ010000292.1:0-7076 GCA_041736975.1 Gammaproteobacteria bacterium | reverse complement strand
ATGGCGTCGGAAAATTCTTGAATAAATTGGGTGCTTTTTAAGAGATAGTCATTATATATTAATTTGAAAATGGCGTTGTCAGACAATATCCTATAGGATAAAGCCAATGATTTGGTGCAATCAAAATCAGAGCGTTCCAGGGTGTAAATAAAGCTAGCTTTGTTTGTTACAGGGATATCAACTTGGTTATTGTTGCAGTAATACGATAATCTTCCGAATTTCCTGATCACATTGATAAATTTTGCAGGGCATGGTTGCACAACGAGTTCCATGTGTACAGAGCCATCAGGGCGAAAAGAGACGGGCTGCTTGTTCAAATGCTCCCAGTACATCGTACTATAATCGTATCCTAACTGCGTGCCAGCAAAGATCTCTTTTTTAGTGGTAAAATAAATAACCTTCCAGTTATCAATGATCAATGAATTCACTTCTAAATTAGCATACTGAATCTCATCTTCCCATGTTTCATCAAACTGCCATTCTGCGTTTTCTCTAGCTGGGCAATGTTGAATGAAGCGGGATAGTCCACCAAGCTCTCTGGCATCAATTGCAGATTCGGCTGTGAAACCACCTCCGCTGCTGTACGTATAGTCTTGATCGACGATATCGTTTTCGTGATGGAAATAGGACCCTGTGTAAACAGCAACGCACTCTCCCTTGGGTATGTCTTGACGTGCAAACACGCCATAACCTAGAAGATGACACCCCGATCACCCGAAATACCAGCCGCTTTGTGCCACATTTTTTTGATTGAACCACCATCTAGGCTGTGCACAACGCGTAATGCAATCGTTGATATCAAATGTTAAGTCACTAGGAGAGGTTTTTTATTAAGAGATCGGTCATCGATTTTACCGTTAACCTGCAGTTAATTGTTTCGGTGCTTGCGAAGGATCCGTGCTCATAATATTTATTTGAGGGGCAACCGCCCCCACAAAAATCAAAATACTCACAGGTCTTAGCGCAGTGTTTAATGCCTTCTGCTATCTGTTGAAGTTGTTGCTTAAAATTACTGTTTTGAATGCAGTCATCAAAACTACTGATGTCTTTAACATTACCTATAGAAAAGTAGTCCAGCTTATTAGCAATGCCGCTGGCGATTTCAGGTGAAAAGGTAGTGATATGGCCATCCCTAGAGATGGTTATACTGGCAAAAGCTAAGGCACCGTCATGGGCGAACAGGTCATTGAAGCCGGCTTTTCGCAATGCTAATAGCTTTAAGGTAGTGTCAAACTCTCTAATGGCTATTTTTCGACCGTCCGCAATCCATAGGTCATAGAGCCGTTGCATAAACTGCTCGTAGCGGGTGATGATGTTTTGTTGTTGCTTTGGATTGTCGGTTTTTTGAAAGGTGGATAAAGTGTAATCACCTTCAGTCTCATCAATGTTGAAGCCTACCGATTCAAAGCCATGGGCGGTGAAAAACTGATATATCTCATCGGGATAATCAAGGCTATATTCAGTCAGTACAGCAATGGCTTGTAGAGGCATGTTATTTTTTTTAAGCAGTTCTATGCCACGCATGGCTTTGTTGAAGGCGCTTTTGTCATTCCAGTTGCGGCGATGTCGGTCATTAATAAATTGTGGCCCATCAATGCTGACGCAAATCTCCATTTTGCTGGTAAGAAAGAAGTCACACCAGTTCTGGTTAATCAATGTCGCATTGGTTTGTATGGCATATAAAATATTTCTTTGCTGCGTATTGTACTTATTGAACAGCTCTATGGCGCGAATATAGTGATGGAGTGGCGCGGCAAGTGGCTCCCCCGCATGCCATAATACTCTTAATATGCTATTGGGGTATTGTGGTTCACTGAATGAGCTATTGAAGTAGCACCTTACTGCAGATTCGAGCACCTCATCAGTCATTAGTTGAGGATCGCGTCGTTCTGGAACATAACAATATGAGCAATTCAAATTGCAGAGGCTTGTTGGTTGCAGTATCAGTAGTTTTGTTGTCATGTTGCCTTCAGGCTATCTAATCTAATGGTTATTTCACCGGGAATACATTTTACTGAATGAATTGTTGAAATGATTAGCAAAAGAATCTCTAAAGGCACATTGCCGTTCTTCATCGTTGCTGAATGATAGCTCAATGAGCGGATTATCAGGTAGATTGCGCACTTGCGCTAATTTGCTGTTATTGAGTGCAGGCATATCAAAAAAAGGGTAAAAGCCTTTTGAGGCGTAGTGGGATATGCTAGTGTCCCCGGGCGTATTGGTCTGGCCTAAGTCATTCGCTGCTAATTTGTCAGCCATCTTCTAACCTTAGTAGTTACTATTTAGCTACTCAGTCTACTAAAAGTCAATGTGCTAGGCAATATTTGAAACTAGTAAAAAATATGGTGGTTATTTAACGCATGCTTCATTTTCATCTAAGATCTCAATCATTCTATCTGATGCTAACATTGCTGGTTTCCTACATACTCAAAAGGTTTAGCGTAAGTCTTTTTCAATGCCCAAGCTGGCGTCGTATACGCTAATTAAGCTGTTAGTTGACCATTCCCAGGACTGTGAGGGACATTCTGGAGATTGCCAGCGCAATGACGGAGGAGGTGGTTCTGACTGCTTGCTCAGCTACTGTTACCCAGAGGGTTGCGCTACCCAGGCAGCTACAACTACCCAGTTAGTTATGCTGCCCAGATAGTTAACTTGCCTCTGTTGCAGATATTCTATACAATAATCATACAGTTGGGGAGGCTGAGTAGCGGTAGCGATCGTTGTTTAATGTAATATAAAATTCCCCAACCTATAAAACAACTTATGCTCTGAGGTGAGTTGCTTATCTGAGACCTATCAACTAGCAGAGGATCTTTTATGCGTATTGCTGAATCAGAATTAATCTTAAACAAAGATGGCAGTATCTATCACTTAAATTTATTACCTGAAGACTTAGCTGATTCTATTTTCGTAGTTGGTGATCCTGATAGAGTCCCGCAAGTTTCTCGTTACTTCGATAGTATTGAAGTTAAAAAGCAAAAGCGTGAATTGGTAACCCACACTGGTTATATAGGTAATAAGCGCCTAACCGTCATGTCTACTGGAATGGGTATAGGCGGCATTGATATCGCTATCAATGAACTCGATGCATTAGTCAATATTGATTTCGCTACGCGACAACTCAAGTCGACAATTAGACGCCTCGATATTGTTCGGATTGGTACCTGTGGTGCCTTACAAAAAGACGTTGCTGTAGATAATATTGTGGTTTCAAAACGGGCGGTAGGTTTTGATGGATTAGCAGGATTTTATGATGTGCACTTTAATCAGGAAGAGTTGCGATTGGCACAAAACATAATCGATACGTTCAATCATATACCGACTATACAATCGGTCTATGTGGCTGATGGTGATCCAGAATTAGTGTCATTGTATGGTGAAAAAGCCATTGTGGGTACTACAGCGACCAGCAGTGGTTTCTACGCACCACAAGGCCGTGTCTTACGTGGCCCACTTAAAATAACAGATTTTCTTGATAAACTAGAGCAACTGAAATTGACAAATTTTGAAATGGAAGCTTCAGCTATTTATATGCTGGCTAAACTGTTAGGGCACCGTGCTTGTGTGGTCAATGTGGTTGTGGCTAATCGTATTGCCAATCAATACAGTCAGAAAGCTGCAGAAAGTATTGATAAAACAATTCGTTTTGTACTTGAAAGATTTTCAATGCAAGAGGCTGTGCTTTAGCGTATTGGTTTTATTTGAGCTAAATACATTTGATGTGAACAAGTGTTTTTCGGGGTTTTAATATTTTCAGCAAATGTGTCAGTTGGGCCCAACATAGGTCCAATTAGTCCGGGCATGGTCACAAAACTTATTGCTCAAATGGGTTCAGTCAGTGCATTCGCAATCCTCGGTACTGCCATATTTAAAATAGTCGCATTGAGTGACTCCATGAAGAATGCTACGGCGACCAACCAGGGTAAAAACCGTTTGCTATGATCATCATTCATAGCGTTACTCAAATCCTATTCACTCAGAGAGTAAAGCGTGTTATTCGGGCTGGACCTCTCCATTTTTCAATTCTTTCAGCATAGCATCAACTTTTTGACGAACCGCTTCCAATGATTTTTTGCTTTGCTCGTCTGTATCGGCGGATGTCATATATTCGTCAATTTGAGAAAGCACCTTGTTCAGATTCTCTTCCTGAACTTTTACTTCATCAGGGGCGCTATGGTTTTGTTGAGCTTGTGGTTCACGTTCTTCAGATTGGTTGATTTCTGGAGAAGGTGTTTCCATTGTGGGTTGAGTTTCTTCAACTGGTTTTACCTGTATATCAGGTTGAGAAAGTTCAGTGGTACTTTGCTCTGTTGGTGATTCAGCTGTGTTAGATTTATCACAAGCAGCGATGCCCAGTAGTAGAAAACTTGATGCACACAGTGCGTGTAGACGTGATGACATGCTATATCCTCCATAAGTTAATTGTCCTTAAGGAGTATAGTATAGATTTGTGTAGTTTGCTTGTGTGGTTGGTAATTTGGTCGGGAAGACACGATTTGATCCTGCGGCCCCTGCGTAGCGAGCACAGTGCTCTACCAGGTTGAGCTACACCCCGATAAGTAAGGAAACTATGTTATTAAGATTGGCGTTTAATCGCGAACTTTGCCAGGCTTTGCAGGCCATCACGATACGGTGAAGGTGGCAAAAGATCAAGGTGTGTAATAGCACTTTTGGCCAGTTGTCTTGCTCTATCTAGAGTATATTCTACTGCATTTGTTCTCGCTATAGTGTCAAGAATATTGGGCAAGTTATCTCGGCTGTTATTTTCTATAGCGTGTCGGATGCAGTCGGCGTCGCTTGGGGTGGCGTGTTGCAGGGCATAGATCAGTGGAAGTGTGGCTTTACCTTCGGCAAGATCATCGCCGGTGTTTTTGCCAAGCTCACGACTATCACCGATGTAGTCGAGTGCATCGTCAATCAGCTGGAAAGCAATGCCTAAGTTTAAGGCGTAGTGTCCCACCGCATCCCGTAACTGTTCACTTGCGTGACAAACTGTGGCTGTCATTTGCGCAGCCGCTTGAAAAAGTTTAGCAGTTTTGTCAACAATGACCTCAAAATATTGAGTTTCGGTGATGTCGGCATTGTTTCGGTTAATGAGTTGTTTTACTTCACCTTCCGTGAGGCTGTTGGTAGTGCGAGCTAAAATATCAATGGCTTCAAAGTTGCGTAGCTGGCTAATGAGCTGAAATGTGCGCGTGGTCAAAAAATCACCGACCAAAATACTGGTTGAATTTCCCCAGATATCATTAGCTGTACGATCTCCGCGCCGCATGGCTGAATTATCAATAACATCATCGTGCAAGAGGGTGGCGGTATGAATAAACTCGATAATGGTGGCAATTTTAATATGGTCGTTACCCTGATAGCCCAGTGCATTGGCAACAAGCAACACTAGAAGCGGTCGCAGACGTTTGCCGCCACTGTCAATGATGTGTTTACAAACATCGCGGATAAGGGGGACATTTGAGGCCAGTTGATCATGAATCAATTGATCCACCGCTTGGAAATCATGCACCACTAGGGCTTTGATATCCGTCACCTCGGTGACAGGTGCTAATGGCGCTTTTACTGACATGGCATTACTCATAGTGGGGTCAAGTCTTGAATTGTGAATCAGTAAGCCCTGGGGGTCAAGTCTTGCGAAGGGAGAATGGAGGCGTTGGCATGGGGCGGGGGCACCTCTTTGGTTATCGCCCCTACTTTCGTCATCGCTTCGTTCGCAATCGCAATGGATCTGTTGGCACTGTATTATCGGTGTCTAGCCTTTCCGTGTTCTGCAATTTCTGTTATACAGATCTGATGATTATATTATTTCTAACTGTGGCAATAATGTCGTTTTGGTTGACGGGCAAATTCCCGCATTTTGCTGTGCGTTGTGGTTTACTCGATGTACCCAATCAGCGATCCGCTCACCAAACTATTAAACCACGCGGGGCAGGAGTTGTTTTTCTGGGGATTTGGTCCGGGGCGACTTTGGTTGCTGCCTCTATTGGGCTTCTGGGGTGGCCTCAGCTGGTAGTCCTTTTGCCTGGGGTGCTATTAATCGCATCGGTGAGTTTGATGGATGATTTTTATTCTTTACGAGCACGGACCCGCTTTATCGTGCAATTTCTTGCCGCTGTCTGTTTATTCATCGCACTAGGTGACAATCACGCTCTGAATTTTGGCGGAGTGATCCTGCCCCCTGGTATTTTTACTGGGCTCCTTATATTAGGTGCTTGCCTGTGGTCGATTAACTTATTTAATTTTATGGATGGTAGCGATGGTATAGCAGGGATAGAGGCTATATTTGTTTTTGGTGGTGGAGCGCTTTTTTTGTTTTTGGCTGGTGCTGCCGATGTGGCTTGGATGGCGTTGTTTTTATGTGGAGCAGTTGGCGGATTTTTGCGCTGGAATTGGCCTAGCGCTAGGCTTTTTATGGGTGATGTGGGTAGTGCTACATTAGGCTTTTTGGTGGTTGCTTTTGCGTTGATGGGGCAATCTTATGGAGTACCACTGACATTGTGGTTGATTTTGTATGGTGTGTTTGTGTTTGATGCGTCCATCACTCTCATCAGACGTTTGTTAGCTGGAGAACGGTGGTATGAGGCGCATAAATCACATGCTTATCAGCGAGTCACTCAGGGAGGATGGGGGGCTCATAAGGTTTTGGGGGCACTGATTACGGTGAACAGCTTTTTGCTGGGTATTGCAATGGTAGGGTATATTTACCCCTCTATTCTTTGGGTTTGTGCCCTGACAGCGCTAGCCCTACTAAGCCTAATGTATTTACTCATTGAATATCGTTGCCCAATGTATCCTATTTATGATTTTAATTTATAGGTTGTTTTAAGAATTCAACTGGGGTATACTTCCTACTTAATGACGCGGGGTGGAGCAGTCTGGCAGCTCGTCGGGCTCATAACCCGAAGGTCGTAGGTTCAAATCCTGCCCCCGCTACCAAAAACAGAGCTGATTTTTAAGTGGTAGTGGGCCTATGTGCCCACTTTTTGCATGTGCGTGATAAGTAAATGTTGAAAGATAATGCGTTAACAGAGATGTTGCAAGGAGCTTTAGCTGTTTATGGCTACGAGTTG
>JBGSSQ010000289.1:0-2435 GCA_041736975.1 Gammaproteobacteria bacterium | reverse complement strand
ATTTCTACAATCGCACATTGCACACTCAGTTTACCAACTTGACTGAACCCTGCTGGCATGGTGGCTATCTGCCGCGAAGCGCGTCTAACAAAACCGAGCAGTTAACCAAAAAAATTGAAGCAGCGATGAAGGAACAGGCTGCATCATCGGGTGATAAGGCTCGAAGTAACGTGCATCTTGACGCCAAACAACTCGCTCAATATATCACTAGCTCGCCTGATCTGGCCGTTGCCAATGACCTGGGTGACAGTTCGGAGCGTGACGGCGAGGCCTGCCCTAATCCAGAAAACTATATTTTTTGGGATATGGTACACCCAACGGCGCTGGTGCATGAGTTGTATTCAGCTATTGTGATTGATTTCATCAATCTGCATTTTGTCGCATCACCCTCCACTGACTCCGATGTGTGATCTCTGCGAGCACTAACGTTGACAAATTAAGTTTAGCCACAGATGATGGCGGTTTTTTTATGAGGCGAGGCTGATTTTGTTACAGAGGTTATTGTTAGCGCTGTTTATCCTGTTGAGTGTCCCATTGACTTATGGTGCTTCATTACCCCAGGAACCTCAGTGGGGGCTTTATATATTTGGTGGTGCGTCAGCGGGGCGCACTAAGATTGCTGAACTCACTTATAAACCTTGGGCCGGCGAGTATGCGGATAATTATCTTGTTGGCACCGCACTCTCCCTTCGCTTGGTTCGCAATGGAGCTTGTGTGTTTGATGGTGAGGTTGGTGTAGGATATCGTTTTCCTCTTGATGCCCCCGAAGCGTGGGCGGCTGTTTACGTGCGTTATGAAAATTTCCCTTGGAATAAATACGTCTTTACTACTGTGGGTATTGATACTGGCCTTTCCTATATCACCACAGTACCCGGCGTTGAAAAAGCGAGAAGCACGAGTCACGGTAATGTGAATGGCGCGAGGATACTCCATTACCTAGGGCCAGAAGTTTCATTCGCACTACCTAGTGATCATTACAAAGAGCTGGTGTGGCGCATTCATCACCGATCGGGTGCTATGGGTACCTTCAATGGGGTGTGGAGTGGTTCGAATGTGATGACACTGGGTTTTAGGTACCGATTTTAGTGAGTATATCGTTTAGAGATTGAATGACAGCAAAACCTTTGGGGGTCATATTACTCTCCTAGTGCTTTTGGGGTTCTCAGCCAGCTTTCCAGTATCAGTTTCGCTGCAAAACAATCAACCGATGTTTTATCAAGCGCACGATAGCCTCCGGTATCGAAGAGTTGTTGTTTGGCCTCAGCTGTTGTGAGTCTTTCGTCTACGGGGTGTACGGGTAATTTGAAATGTGCCCCTAGTCTATTGCCAAATTTCCTGGCAGCCGCCGTAATGGGTTGCTCGCTGCCGTCCATGTTTAAGGGGACACCTATAACCAGGGCGCCAGCACCCCAGGTTTTAATGAGTTGTGCAATCTCAGGCCATTGAGGAATACCATCGACTGCTTTCAAGCTTTTGAGGGGGGTGGCGGAACAAGTGATGGTTTGGCCTACGGCAACGCCTATGTGTTTCATCCCAAAATCAAAGCCTAGCACGGTTTTGTTGCGCATGTGCAGGTTCTTTCTCAGGGCCTAAGCGTGTCCGGCATCGGGTGCCAGACGTGTAAAATCCAGTCCTAGCAATGCTGCAGAGGCTGCCCAGCGTTGTTCGAAAGGGACGTCAAAGAGAATTTTGGGATCTAAGGGGGCCACTAGCCAATCGTTATTCATGATTTCTTCCCAGAGCTGTCCTTTGCCCCAGCCAGCGTAGCCAAGTGTAATGATGATTTTATCAAAGTTATTTTGAGGGAATGTGATCAGATCCTGCTTGGACGCCGATATAATAATGTGGTTAATAGGGTCGGTTACTTGGCCCTGCCCGATGTTGTCTCCACGATGGACAATAAAGCCATGTTCTCGGGCGACTGGCCCACCACGCAGTACGGGTAGTTTTTTAAGCTCGGGGTTATCAACAGGAATTTTTAGATGCTCAAGAACACTGGCGAAGTTCATATCCATTGGCTTATTGATCACTACGCCCATGGAGCCGTTTTCATTGTCCTCAAAGATGTAGGCGACAGCTTTGGCGAAAGGAGAGTCGTCCAAAGCGGGCATCGCAATGAGTAGCTTGTTTTTCAGGGACTCAGTAGGTGTGTTGCTCATGCCCTGAGTATAAACCCTTCGGGTGACCCTGGCAATCCTTAGTCACTCTCCCCCCCCCCACTTCGTTCGCAATGACAGGGGACAAGGGGGTGTTGCAGCAGCTCTGGTTTTGTGGGTGTCTCTTGATTGTTATATTCGGCCAGTTCTGAGATAATCCACTTTTTGTTCAACGGCAGTACCCCGAGGAGAATATGATGAGTGATTTAGACCTTCCCACAGTACATTATGATTTATCCGTAGAAGCGTTAGGTGAATTAGCGATAGAGCGTGGCGAGG
>JBGSSQ010000275.1:0-4218 GCA_041736975.1 Gammaproteobacteria bacterium | reverse complement strand
TGTCATCATAGGGAACGGCGCCTAAGTACTGTAGGCTGATATCCAGGTATTTGTCAGTGGCTGCCTTTAATTTGTAAAATAATTGCAAGCCATCGTCTGGACTGCGTGTCATATTGGCTAGAATTTTGAAGCTAGTATTGCTTTGTTGTTGCGCTAGTACTTTAATTAAAGCGTAAGCATCGGTGATTGATGTGGGTTCATTGCAAACAACAAGGATATTGTCTTGGCATGCATGCACAAAGCTTAATACTTGATTGGAAATTCCTGCTGCGGTATCGACTATCATGATATCAATTTCTTCAGTTAGCTCGCTAAAGCCTCTCACTAAACTTGCTATTTCTAGATTGTCAAGATCGGCCATTTCGTCTAAGCCTGAGGAAGCCGGAATAATTAATACGCCACTAGGGCCTGTTACCAAAATATCTTGAAGTTTGCAGTTACCGCGAAGAACATCGGCGATATTCTTTTTGGAGCGAATCCCTAATAAAACATCTACATTGGAAAGGCCAAGATCGGCGTCGAACAGTAACACTTTATTATTCAGTTCGGCGAGGGCAATGGCAAGATTAATGGCCGTGTTGGTTTTGCCAACGCCACCCTTGCCACCCGAAATGGAGATAACCTTAATGGCTCGATTAGAGTGGGTTTCTTTTTGTTCAATAGTAGGCATGTTTAATTCCTCTTGTGGTGATTTTAATTTGAGATGTGAACGAGTTTATAGTTAACATACTGTACTCTCCTCTATTTCGGGTTGCTGAGTGCGGATGGCTGGTTCTTCGAATTCTCTGAGTGCATGATAGATGACTTTATCTATGGTGGCGATGATTAAGTCATGGGGTGCTTGTTGTCCATTGGTAAGAGAGTAGATGCGTAACTGATTCTCTATGCAGGCTGATAGTATGTGTCCAATAAAAGGAGCCTCATCGATTTTTGTGATGCTGACACCGCTGAGGCGAATTCGACTAAATGAAGTGATGATTTCGTCCAGTATTTTTTCGTGAGTGGTGGCGGCTAATGTTAATAACGTGCTAATGGGTTGTGTTTGATCAAAGAGCAGGTCCATTTTTTCTTTAAAGTCTTTATCCCGTTGGCTGATACCTGGTGTGTCAATTAGGATAAGACGCTTATCAGAAAGGCTGTCTAGGCTTTCTTTCAAATCTGTTCTGTTATTGACGCGATGAACAGCGATATTTAACAGGCGTCCGTAGGTGCACACTTCATCGCGACCTGAAACGCTATAATAGTCAGTGGTGATTAATCCAATATCCTGGTTGTTATGACGTTGAACAAATTGAGCGGCGAGTTTAGCAATGTTGGTTGTTTTGCCTGAACCGGTTGGTCCAACAAAGGCGACAATGCCGCGATGATCTAGGAGGCTGTCTCTGGCAATGGGAACTTGAGTTTGTAAGCTGATCAGAATTTGTTGCCAAGCTGTGGTGTCATCCGAGGCGAGTGAAAGACCACTGAGCAATTTTTCGCAGCTCTGTAGTCTAAAGCCTAGTGCCACAAGGCGTTGAAGAATCCGTGCCTTTAAAGTGTAACCACTGCCTCCGCTCAAAGATCCTGAGGTTATTCCCAAGGACATCATGCTGCGGAGTTGGCGCAGCTCAGCCTGGATACTATTGAGCACTGGGTCTGACGTTGGGTTGGTGGTAGTAGCTGGCGTGGGCGCTAGGGTGGGGGGCGTGGCATAAGGAGCATTATTGCTTGCTGTTTGAGAAGTTGACGCAGGGGCGTCAGCGGGTTGACGCTGCAGGCCGCTAGTATGCAGTAGCGTGTGAATTTCTTCTTCCGTTAATAAGTGTCTGGTTGCCATAAGTCCTCTCCATTCGGTTGTCCTACTTAGATATATGCATAAAGCGTGCCAACTTATGGTTTTGACCGCCTGGTTTGTTGACCGCTTGGCTTTACTCAGGCAATATCAGGTTCGAATCTAGAGGATATGAGGCTCTGTTCGGCAGGAGTCTCGGGCAGGAACTTAAGGATAGTCCATGCAAGTCGGATTGCAATTACGATTAAAGCCACAGCTTAGTTTGACGCCACAGCTTCAGCAAGCGATTGGTTTGATGCAACTTTCAACAATGGCGCTGCGCTCTGAGATTCAGTCGTTTGCTGAATCCAATCCTTTGCTCGAAGTGGACTATATTGAGTCTGAAGAAGCAACGAGTGATCAAGTTCTGCTCAACCCAAGCTCCAACTCTCATGCTAACACCATTACTCAGGGCGCTGAATATGCCTCATTTTATTCGAGTCATACTGGCGATTATTGGGAAGATGAATTCCGTAATCGTTTAGCCGATGAAGGTCTACATGAAAAGCTGATTTCTCAATTAAATCAATCTGTACTTTCTTCAGAAGAAGAAATAATAGGGCTAGCGATTATCGATGCCATTAATGCGGCGGGTTATTTGCAGGAAAGTTGTGCCGAAATAGCAGAGACATTGAGGGCCCAAGGTTTTCTTATTGATCAAAATGATGTTGAAATGAATTTGCAGCGCATACAATTATTTGAACCAAATGGAGTAGGGGCGCGTAATTTGTCTGAGTGTTTAATATTACAACTTAACGAGTATCCTGAAGCTGATAGCATTGTCATTCTTGCAAAAAAAGTCGCGGGCCAATATTTGGATTATTTGCAAAATGGACAGCATAAAAAATTACTTAAGCAAACCGGTGCTTCTCAACAAGACTGCAGCCTGGCAATCAAGCTACTGCAGTCTCTCAATCCGCGCCCTGGTGCTCAGTATTCTGTTGCTGCTCAAAACTACAGTGTGCCAGATGTTATGGTTGTAAAGACCGGGAATGACTGGGGGGTAGTGTTAAATGACGCACTATTGCCGCAGTTTAGAGTCAATGCAAGGTATTTAACACAATTGGCTTCATCCAAAGATAGTGTCAATAATGATTATCGACGAGAGCGGCTAAAAGAAGTGAAAGGCTTTATTAAAGGTATAGAGATTCGTCATCAGACATTGATGGTGGTCTCGCAGAAGATTATAGCGCATCAGCGTAATTTTTTACTGCACGGTGTAGTGGCTATGCAGCCTTTGACACTGCAGCAGATTGCCGATGAGCTGGGTTTGCATGAGTCAACAGTCTCTAGAATTACTACACAGAAAACCATGCTAACCCCACACGGCTTGTTCGAATTAAAGTATTTTTTTTCAAGCCAGTTGCGCACTGAAAATGGTATTGTGACATCGTCAACAGCTATTCGCGCGCTAATAAAACAGCTTATTAGTCAAGAGGATCGTCTTAAGCCACTGAGTGATAATGCGGTGAGCAAGCTTCTGAAATCAAATGGGCTGTTGGTTGCGCGTCGAACAGTAACGAAGTATCGAGAGGGGCTAGGCATTCCCCCCTCGGTTGATCGAAAGATGGGGTATTATTAAAACAATCTGGTCTTGTTATTTCATAAATACACGCCAAATAACACTACTGTCATAGCGCTAAGCCAGATTGCTGTTAGTTCAACCATTTTCTATTTCTGTAGCAAATCGGCATTGTTGGGCAAAAATTAAGGCAGCCTTTGGTGTGAATTTTGTCAACTTTAATGTTATTCACCACTGGTGATTTAGGTCAAGTTAATTTGAACATGAGCTGTAGATCTTGATGTGCGTCGTTTATTTGACTTTTCCTTGTAAGATTTGGTAGTCTTGTGGCAATGGAGCGTCAACATGTTGTCGCTTATTACTCGGCTAGGAATGCTGAGTTGTTATACCCGTGAGTCCCTTTCATGGTTTTGATGAGGGGTTTAATCAGTGATCTATTTTGGCTATAGAGCCTGGATTGTTGCGCCAGTTTGTGGAGGGTTTGATGATGGATCATCGTATATTAGGTAGTTCTGCGCAATTATGTAAAGAAATTGTCGGTCAGTCACCCGCTATTCGTCAATTACGTGAGACAATTGCTCGTGTGGCGAGTAAAAATGTTAGTGTTTTATTGGTAGGGGAGTCAGGGACGGGTAAGGAATTAGCCGCCCGGAGTATTCACCGTCTGTCTACTCGTGGTCAAGGTCCGTTTGTGCCCATTAACTGTGGCGCCATTCCCTCTGAACTATTGGAAAGTGAACTCTTTGGTCATGAAAAAGGCGCTTTTACTGGGGCTATTTCATCACGCAAAGGGCGGTTTGAGTTGGCGCAGGGCGGAACCTTATTTCTGGATGTGATAGGTGATATGCCACTAGCGATGCAGGTTAAATTGCTGCGTGTGCTGCAA
>JBGSSQ010000268.1:0-12248 GCA_041736975.1 Gammaproteobacteria bacterium | reverse complement strand
GATCTTCTTGTGGCTCTACTTTACCGCCTAGATCGTCTTCGGGTTCTGCTTCCTCGCCTTCCTCTCTTTCAAGTAAGGGCTTTGTCTGAGATGTTTCAGCAAGGGGTGTTGGTTCCACCTCAGGTCTTGTTTTTTTTCCCCCCTCTTTTGCCTCGGCTTCAGTGGTTGCTGCGGGTCCTGTTTTAAAGCGGGTATTTAATCTTCCTGCCGCATTACTTTGAGGGCTCTGGGTGTTGGAGGCGGCCAGTGTTTGTAAGTTGTTTACGTAGTTGTCTTGAGCGGAGAGATAATTTTCTAGGGCATTGATGGCATTTGAGTCCGGGGCTTGGTTGTCGGGTAAAACCATTTCGGATAAATTGATTTGCGCTTGCTGCTTCATTCTAGTTTGCATGCCCCCAATTTTTGATGTGGGAGACATGATTTGTTTGAGTTCATTGTCTTTTAATGCCTTTAGAAACCCTGTCGTTGTATTGCTTTCTGGCAGTGCTGCTGCGAGGTCTCTGTAGGCTGCATCCACGGCATCCGCTGCCGCTTTCAGTGTTTTGGTGTTCATGTCATCATTCTCCCCATTAGATTGAGCGTTGGTATAAGGCTCCCTACGCTTAATTATAGCGCATTATTGGTAGTTTTTCCTGTGAGATCAATGATGGTCAAAGGGTGAATGGTTTTGGTTTAAAGCGGGGGCTACTGAATGTGGCGCTGAGTGTAGTATTTTATCAGCGCCACCTTGTGGCATCAGTTAAAGAGGCTAATAGGCCATGAGGGGAGCCATGAGGTTGTCCTCAGCGTTGCCTAAAAGATCGTCATGCTCGTTGACCGGAGCGCGTGGTCGTAAGTCATGAATGATCTTGATCAGCTCTTTGGCTTCGCTGCTAGATTTGCTGCTGTCTAGATGATCTAGAATAGCTGTCAAATCATCATTAGGGCCACCATAACCATCCTGCGGAAGTAGCGTATCCATTTCTTTGGCAAACTTGGTTTGTAGCTTTTTAAGCTTGAAATAATGGACTAATGGGTCGGGCATGGCATCAGCATAACACTCGATGCGCTTGAGGAGCTTCTCAGCAGGCTCTTTTTCAGTTTCAGCAGCATAGTAGGTTGCAAACAAGTTTACTGACTTGAGTGGTTGTGTAGTAGCTGCATAGTCGCCTTGTTCTTTGATAGCCTTACGAATGATGTGTAGCGCTTCGTTCTCGAGCAAATTGACACCTTGAATTCCTTGCTGTTGGCAGTGATGCGCCAGTTGCTGGGTTAATTCACTCATTTCAGCCGTACTTAAATTCTCAATTAAAGGTGCAATATCTTTATTGAGGTAGTAGATGGCGGTCGCTGATCTCTCTTTTGCACAGTTTAAAATCATTGTAAGGAGAATAAGAGAGCGCTGTTCCATGTCTAGTGTATGCTCGTTGACGTTCTCTGGGTCTCTTAACCCACAAAGCTTTTGTTGGGCTGCAGAGCTTAGGCCCGCAATGAAGTAACCCGCTTTGTCGTCTAGCGACTCAATGTTGCTGAAATTTTCTATGTTATTGTCTAGATGTGTATTCAACTCGTTGGGGTTAGTGATTGCTTTTGCTTCAAGCAGGTCTAGAAGACGCTTGTTCTTTTGGAAATGCTTGGTCGCGTTCTTCCTCTTCTCGGCGTCAGCAGGCGTCTTGCCAGGGTGCTTTATCCCGTCTTTGTATAAAACCGCGGCTTTTTGGCGTAAAGCATCGAGGAGCGCTGATTGTTCATTCCACGCGCCAAGTCTTTCAAGCAGGGGAAGGGCTTTATTGATAAAAGCCGTTTCATCTGCTGAGCTGATGCTTCGAGTTTTAGTCACTGGGTTTGTATTCAGTTTGACAGGATCTGAGCCATCCTCTTGGCTATGGTCAAAAACCGCAGTGGCTAGTTTCTTTACCTCATCAATCGATAGTTTATCAGACTTAGCATAACTGCTGAGTAATTCGGCGTCCGTGGCTTTAAAGTAAGCGCTTTTGCGTTTATTGAAATCGAAGTCATCACTGTTGAAATTTGCTAAGTCTACTTTGTTTAGCTCACGTTCGTACTGACTTTTCATTCTTACCCGATGAGGCGTTGGCACCCCGTATTTGACCATGAAGCCTCTGTTGAGCAATTTCTTGCGGAAATAGTCTCGTGGTTCCCAGTGCTTTGTTTGCTGTTCCTCTCTCACTGTCTCAGGGTCATACATAAGCTCTCCGTCCGCATTCATTTGGACGCTACCATCTGGCTTGCGAAGTAGGTCGCCCCCAATGCCTTTTTCAGTGCCACACGGTATTGTTATCCCAGCTTTTTCAAGTTTAGAGGTGAATTCAGCGTATTTTCTTGCTGCATTGGCTTTGTCAGGATAGAGAATTTGCAGGTAAACCAGGCGATCCCCTTCTGAGGTTAAGCGTAGAAAAGTGGCAATCTCGTGTTCCCTTAGTGTTTTTTCGCCTCTATAAAGCTTGGCGTCATCACCTTTAAAAACGTCATTTTTTTCAACAAAGTAGGCGGCAGTGGCGCTAGCAGCACAAATCCGTTCGAGTTGTTCAAGCTTAAGATGATCGGTTGGCAGCCACATGGTACCGTGTATGTAGCGGTTACCATATAGCAGGCTTGAGACACCAGGGTCTACTGAGACGTCCTTGATGCCGACTCGGAGCATTTCTTTCATGCATTTCATCAGGTGTCTGCCGCTGGTGGCACTAGTGAATGTAAACTTAGTGCAACCGTTGAGTTTCACGACGTATGCCAAGTCTTCAGGTGATCGAGAGGAGTAGGCGCCGTCCTCGTTGTATACTTTGATTGCTCTGCCAGTATTGGGGTTTACTCCAGAAATTTGGGTGTATTTGGTGCCAAAGCCGTCGAGATCTACGAACTCCTTTTTGTCTTTATCATTGATTTTTGTTAGGGACTCACCTTCACTAGAAGAGAATTTCCTTGCTAGCAAAAATTCCTTAGCTTCTTTGTGTTGAGGCTCGTTTTCTCGAATCTCGTAGATCCTAGCTTTGGCCAGTTCTTGATATTTTACTGCCAAGGTTTGTAATGCCCTAATGAGCTCAGCTTTAGTATTATTGTCTTTTTCTGTGCTAATCTGGGTATTGATGGCGGCTTCAAGCCTTTTAGCCTGTTTCTGCATATCTAGGATAAGGCTATTTTGGCTAAAGTTCTGCAGCTCTTTACGTGCGTTGGTTAGCGTTTCTGCAACAGCAGTTGCATTGGCAGGGGTTAGCCGGCTAATTGCAGTATATAGCCCTTGTTTCGCAGCTTCGAGTGCAGGTATGGCCTCATCCATAGTGCGTAGTGCAACAGGCTCTTCTTGAGGGCCGTTGCCGCCAGAATCTACGGGAGTGGGCCTGGGCATTCCAGGCATGTGATTAACGCCGTTGCTAGTTACCTGAGGTTGCTGCATAGTAGTTTCTCCTAGTTAGTAGACTCTTTTTTGCCTTTGAGTCTATTTGGGGTCATCTTACTCTAAAATCAAGGCTGTTGCCAGCTTTGATGAAATGGTAACACAGTTAAATTAAGGCAATATTAAGTGGTTTAAGCCCGTTTTGCAGGGCGGCGGCGGGGGCGCCTGCTTTCTCTGCCATTGCGAGCGAAGCGTGGCAACCCAGAAAGTAATAGCCGTAGGGAAACAGCATTGCCACAAGGGTTGGGCTATGCCGTCTGTTATAGCTAATTTTCCCTGGGTTGCCACGCTTCGCTCGCAATGACGAAAGAGGGGGGGCAATGACGGGAGTGGGATGCAATGACGGAAGATGGGCGCAATGAGGCTTGAGGAGGGAGTGGTTTTTAAACGGCGTGACTGGTTGTGGGGCTGATGAGTTGTTGGCAAGCAATTACCCCCAGTGCTTGAGCGCTGGGGGCAACCAGGACTTACTCCACCATTTCTTTGAGTTTTTTCAAAGAGCGGATTTTCAGTACGTTACGTGCCGGTTTGGCCTTGAACGTCATGGGTTCACCGTTGAAGGGGTTAATGCCTTTGCGTGCTTTTGTCGCAGCTTTTTTGACGCGGCGAATTTTCATTAAGCCAGGGATAGTGAATTCACCGATAGCGCGAGGGCTTAAGTGCTTTTCAATGGCATTAGATAGCCCTTCTAAGACACTAGAGCATTCTTTCTTGGTGAGGCCAGTGTATTCGGCCAAGTAGCTTAACGTTTCAGACTTGGTGAACGCTTCTTTCACTGCAGTCGGTTTTTTGCTAGCCATAAGATCTCTCTCAAGTTAAGTTAAACACAGATCAATCCCTTATATTAAGGTCTGATCCCTAATAATCCTTACTAGGAGTCGGGAAGATAGCACGTTGAAAAGTAAATTACACCCCCTAAAGCGAAAAACCTCGATATTTATAGTCTTAAAGTGCTTTGAGGTCGCCTTGGTGAGCCTGTCTCTAAATAACCCTTGTAAACGCTAGGAAAGTGAGGTACGATCTGCAGCCTTTAATTTCGATTGGAGCGCTTAGCGAAATGACAACATTTAGTGCCAAAGCAGAGCAAGTTACACATGGTTGGTATTTAGTCGACGCATCAGGAAAAACGCTTGGGCGTTTGTCTTCTGTGCTGGCTTCACGCCTGCGTGGAAAGCATAAAGCGATCTACACACCTCATGTCGACACTGGTGACTGCATTGTGGTTATTAACGCGGACAAGATTCGTGTTACTGGCAATAAAACCACTGATAAGGTATACCATAATCACACCGGCTACATCGGCGGTTTGAAAACGATTACGTTTGACAAGCTTTTGGTAAAAGCACCTACCCGCATTATTGAAAGAGCGGTGAAGGGCATGTTACCTAAAGGGCCATTGGGTCGAGCTATGTTCCGTAAGCTTAAGGTTTATGCGGGTCCTGAGCATCCTCACATTGCTCAGCAACCTCAGTTAATTGAAGACATTTAAGAGAGATAAACAATGGCAATGATTCAATATTATGGTACCGGACGCCGTAAAACAGCGACCGCACGTGCTTTTCTACGGACAACTAAGGCGACTGGTAAGGTCTCCATTAATGGGAAATCCGTGGCTGATTATTTCGGTCGAGAAACTTCACGTATGCTGATTCAGCAGCCGATAATCAAGGCGAACCTTCCTTTGGACCGTTTTGATATGATTATTACCGTCAAAGGTGGCGGTGGTAACGGTCAGGCTGGTGCGATTTGTCATGCTATTTCTCGAGCTTTAGTGAAATACGATATTGGATTAATTAAAACATTGCGCGAAGATGGTCTTCTGACCCGTGATAGCCGTATGAAAGAGCGTGATAAAGTTGGTCAAAAAGGCGCTCGTGCCATGCCACAATTCTCTAAACGTTAATTCTGGGCAGCTGTTACTGCTTTTAGCAGTGACAGCTGAGTTCCGGGTATCTTCCCACATACAGCATAGTCTTCAAATGGGCTATGGCGTCAGATTGCAGGGTTTGCTCCCTGTCTGATGTAAAAAAGATGGAGTCGCTGTAATGACAATGGTAAAACGATCAGTGATGACCCTATATTCCGGTGCAGCCGACATCCAGAGTCACCGTGTGAGGATTGTCTTGGCTGAAAAAGGTGTTTCAGTCGATATTTTGAGTATCAACTTAGATGAGCCACCTGAAGATTTAGTTTCACTCAACCCTTACAACAGCGTGCCCACTTTAGTAGACCGTGAGTTAGTTCTGTATAATGCCAACATCATCATGGAATACCTGGACGAACGCTTCCCCCACCCACCATTATTGCCCGTCTATCCTGTAGCACGTGCTAAAAACCGCTTAATGGTGCATCGTATTGAGCGTGATTGGTACAGTTTGGCTCATACCATTGAAACGGGCAAAGGCAATGCTGTGGTACAAGCCCGAACGGAGTTGGCAGACAACCTTAAAAGTTTGGCGCCAGTCTTTGCTGAGATGCCATTCTTCCTGAGTGAGGAATTTTCCCTCGTGGATTGCACTATAGGACCGTTATTGTGGCGCTTGCCGCATTTTGGTATAGAGCTACCTCCGCAGGCGAAAGCTGTCACAGCGTACGCACAGCGTCTTTTTAAACGAGAGGCTTTTCAGGCTAGTTTGACGGATGTTGAGCGTGAAATGCGAGAGAAGCATGTCGCCTAGTCGTCCGTATCTGCTCAATGCCCTTTATGAATGGATCCTAGACAACAACCTGACCCCCTATATCGCCGTGAATGCCCTCTATGAGGGCACTATAGTCCCAAAAGAGTTTGTGCAGGGCGGCCAGATTATCCTCGATATCAACCCTGCAGCAGTGCATAAATTCCACATTGGTAAAGAGGTGCTGGAGTTTCAAGGTCGCTTCAGTGGCGTTTCCCGCCAGTTGTATATTCCTATGCCAGCTATCACAGCCATTTATTCCAAAGAAACTGGTGCTGGTATGGTTTTTCCTCCTAATGAATATGAGGGCGATACAGGTGGCGAGGGAGCTACTGATATTGAGGGCGATGCAGGTGGCGAGGGTGGCGAAAAGCCTAAGGGCAAAAAACCGAATTTGCGCATTGTCAAGTAAGGTCAGATGGGTAAAACTCAGGAAAGATATTATTCCTATGCTCACTTTAATCTTTAAAGTATGCAAGGTCCTTTAAGTGGAAACGATAACAGAATATCAAAATGCGCTCTGTGACAACGACGGCTGTCAAATCTAATTCACCAATTTTGTGAAGGGAATTGTTGCAGGTAGAGCAACACCTTTCTTCCTCGCTCAAGTCAAGACTTGAACCCATTCCCATCTCTGACCCCACCTTCCGCTGCCAAAGTAAAGTTAACTTTGACCTCATCTTTTATCTCGTCAGTGCTCGCCCATTCACCTTTGCCCACGTCGAATGTGGAGCGTGTTAATGTCGTTTCGCCCTTGGCAATGATGGTGGTTTTTGAAACAGGCTGTAAATTAAAGGTGACTATTACAGGGGCTGTTTTATTTCTAAGGGTGAGTTGTCCGTTGGCTTGATAGGTGTTGTTTCCTACTTTGGTGAATGAAGTGGCTTTGAATATTGCCTGTGGACATTGTGCGGCGTTAAACCACTCTAGAGATTTCAGTGTGTTGGCGATTTCGGCGTAAGAGGTTGTGACCGAATTGATATCTATTGTAATGGTGACGTTGCTGATGCTTAACTGCTCGCTATCAAAATTAATATCCGCAGTAAATTTTTTAAATTCACCAGTGACCGGCGCATTGTTTTGAGTTGCTGTGAAGCTGATGTTGCTTTTTTCAGGGATTACGTTCCAGTGGGTGGCTTCGGCCGATGCCAGTATTGGAGAGAATAATATAGCCGAGGTGAAGAGTAATTTTGCGCAGCGTAGGGTTAATTTCATGGTTTTAATATCCTTCCTTCCCCCTAGCCTACATTAAACAGGGCATAGATAACAGAAGTCACAAACTCAGCCGGTGGCGCTATGATAGTCATCAAAACGTTAGTGAAAATTAAAACCAGTAAAATCATAAAACCAAACGGTTCAATACGGCCGTAAATTTCAGCAGCTTTGCTGGTGAGCAAGCTTGCGACAACGCGGCTGCCATCAAGAGGCGGGATTGGAATTAAATTAAGTACCATCAGCCAGATATTGATCATGATACCGGCTTGGCTTGTGAAAACCAGCCAGAAACCCGCCGGATTTTGTATTTGAGCTAGGTAAAGGCCTAGCTTTAAACCTGCAGCCCAAATAATGGCCATTATTAGATTAGCAAAGGGGCCGGCAACTGCCACTATGGCCATATCACGTCTAGGTTTGTTAAGATTGAAAAAATTGACTGGGACCGGCTTTGCCCAACCGAATACAAAACCCGCATGAGTGATGATGAGTAGGGCGGGGACTAAGATGGTGCCAACCAAATCGATGTGTTTGATTGGGTTCAGTGTCAGTCTGCCTAGAATTTTAGCCGTTTTGTCACCCAATAAAGAGGCAACCCAGCCATGTGCAACTTCATGCACCGTAATGGCAAAGAGTACGGGTATAAGCCAAACGGCAATTGACTGTGCAGTGCTAAGTTGTCCCATAGGTCATCCATTGTTTAAAATAGGTCAGTAACGCTTATAGCAAAGATTTCTGTTCGGTGGTGTATTCAAATAACTTAACCACTTTGGCAATGCCGGGAACATGGCGTGTCACGTTGGTTGCTAGGTCGGCTTGCTCTCGAGTCACTAATCCCATCAAGTAGGCTGTTTTGTGGTCAGTCACTACTTTGATTTGTGCGGATTTTAAGCCTTTTTCTGCTAGTAGCGACGACTTGATTTTGGTTGTTAACCAAGTGTCTTTTGCGGCATCACGCATGGTGCTCGATTTGGCTATGACTATTTCATTGTGCACACGGCGAACTTTGCTCACCGACTCAGTAATGTTGGTGGCAAGTTGTTTCAATTCGCTATTACGCGCTTGGCCAGTGAGCAGTACTGCGCCATTGAAAGTGGTAACAGCAATGTGAGTTTCTTCGTTGAGGTGTTTATTTAAATGCAGTGCTGTGCGTACGCGGTGAGCCATGGTTTTATCTTCGAATTGCGTTTGCATATTGCGGCCATCGGTTACTACTGTTCCACTGGCGGCAGCACCAGCCACAAAGGCAGCCGGTAGGCAAGATGTTAAAAATAAACTACTGACTAGTAGGGGTATCAATTTTTTCATGGCTAATTTTCCTCGCCGAATAAAGATTGGTCGATCATATCACATAAACAATGGATTATTAACAAGTGTACTTCTTGAATTCGTGCTGTGCGATCAGCAGGGACTCGAAGTTCAATATCGCCGGGTTTGAGCAGTTCCACTATAGCTCCGCCATCGCGCCCGGTGAGGGCTACAACCGTCATTTGGCGGTCGTGCGCCGTTTCAATGGCGCGTAAGATATTCAGTGAATGTCCACTGGTGGAAATAGCCAATAAAACATCGCCGGCATGTCCAAGCCCTTTGATCTGTTTGGCAAAGATTTCAGCATAGCTGTAGTCGTTGGCAATAGACGTGAGTGTTGAGGTGTCGGTGGTGAGCGCCATCGCTGGTAGGCTGGGTCTTTCTCGCTCATAGCGGTTAAGCATTTCAGATGAAAAGTGTTGTGCATCTCCAGCAGAGCCGCCATTCCCGCAGGACAGGATTTTGTTGTTGGCAATGAGGCACTGGACCATGATGTCCCCAGCGGCAGCAATAGCTGGCGCTAGTTGTTCAGCCGCTAGACGCTTGACCTCAGCGCTTTCCAGCATGTGTGTCTTGATGCGATTGAGAGGGCTAGTAATTTCAGCAGTTTGCATTGTTGATCTTCTCATCTTCAAATAAGTGGATTGTAACGAATATTGTGGCTCATTAATAGTAGGCAAGGAATCCTCTGTTAGTCAATGTAATGTCACCTTGATGCGCCACCATCCTCGTGCCTTAAAGTTTTGATCGCATTCTTGATGGCACATCCGTTTTGCGGGTCTACCAGAGGGCTCAAAAAGCCTCTTTGATCCACTGGATGTGGACTGGCGCTTTGGAAAAATCCAGACCTACCACGTCAAAGCGGCATGTGTGTTGAGCGTATTGAGTATATTGCAGTAGAAAAAATTCAGCGGTGCGAATGATTTTAGTTTGCTTATGATAATCTACTGTCTCTGCTGGGAAAGCAAAGTGTGTATTGGCCCTGGCGCGTACTTCCACAAAAACTAGAGATCCTCTATCCCACAATATGAGGTCAATTTCACCAAGTTTGCAGCGGAAGTTTTTGGTGAGAAGTCTGAGCCCTCGTTGAGTGAGATATTTTTCAGCAATAACTTCAGCCTGTTTCCCGCGTGAGTGACGGGCATAGGGGATATCGGTTTTTTTGACCAAAACACACTCCTTAGGGAAAAACTTATTGTCCAGCAGTATGAAGTATAATGTTATTGGCTGCTGTAAAATACTCGGGGTGTGCGTTGGGTAAAGGTGTCATAAAAATTAGTCATTTTGAGTTGCAGCGGCTCCGCTTATGTTTTAAAAATTGGGTCCTGAACTTGGTGAAAAGAAAGAGCTAACAAACTCACCCGCTGCGGAAAGGACTCTATTTTTATAAGAAAAAAACGAGCCCAAGTAACCATCGTCAGCTTGTTCATCTTGCGCCTCTATAATGAGAGGGCTGAGATCGTCGTTGACGTCCATAGGTGATTGGCTGCCTATATTGTCGGCTGGTCTATCGTCAATGTTATTATTTGAGTGTGGTGAATCCGCTGCTTGTGATTTTAAAATAGTGGATTCGGTGTTGAAGAAGCCTGCTTTAAGTGTGGATTTTGCGGGCATGCATTTTGGTTTTATTGTGGGCTTAATCAATGCTATTTTAGCTTGCGCTAATTCCAATACGTGTTGGTATTCATCCATTGGTCCCATAATAAAACGTGAAAGATTAAGTGGCGTCTGTTCATGTTTAACCGCGCTTTGGTAGCAAGTTAAAGCTTCTTGCATTTTCTGATCACCAAAATGTCCGGCTTCATATAGCAGCCCAAGCTGATAAAAGGCTGGCGGATATTTTTTCTCGGCAGCAGCACGTAATAGCTTTTTGGTGTTGAGAATCGATTCGTGTTGGCTATGAATAACCATGGCCATCGGATCACCTAATTCGGCTCCTTTTTGCCTCAGTTCATTAACACGAGCGGGTGACTTTTTTATTCCTAAAATACCATCGCCGCGAGCATGGAAATAAGCTAGACGCCTGATGGCAAACTCACAGTTACCTCGTTCTAAATCAATAAGGCAGTCGAAGGCTTTTAGTTTGTATTTTCTGTTTCCTTCTAAAAGTATTCTATCTAGCAACAAAAATTTTGCATCCACACTCATTAGCTTAATTTCGTTTACGCCTAGCATCTTGAATATAGATGTGATTTCGCTTATGGGTATTTGATCAACGGTACGGTCAATGCCATTAAGTTTATCCAGCATGATTCTACTGTTTAAGTTGCCTGCTTTAGCCGATCGCTCAAGAAATTCACGGCTGTCTGTATTTTTCAACACCTTATTGATCATGGTATTGGCTTGTTCGCTACCATTGTCAGCTGCAGTAAACAGCCACATAACCGCTTTCTCTCGATTTTCTTTACCTGGGGTATTGTAAAAACTCATAGCATGCTGGAATTGTGCGTCAGCATCACCACCTTGTGCCGCTAGTTTAAAATAATGTTGTGATTGTTGTTCATTTTTTTCTACCCCGTTGCCATCATGATAATACACTGCAACGTTGAATTGCGCTTTTGCATCGGCTGCATCCGCTGCTTTTTTATACCATTTGAATGACATCTCAGGGGAGGGTTCTAGAACGCCACTGCCATCAATGTAAATTGATCCAAAAAAGCGCATTGAATCAGTAGCCCCTGCGTTAGCACCTATGGTATGAAGTTCGATCGCTTTTTGAATATCGTACTCATAGCCAGGCAACGCATTGGCGTAACTTTTCCCCAAGGTCACTGTTGAGGGGATGCATCCTGCTCGGTGCGCTTTCCACAACCATTGTTTTGCTTGCTGATCACTTTGTTTAACGCCAATGCCATGTAGCCAATAGCGCGCATATTCATGCATGCCTGGAGGGTAATTTGCATTGGCGGCTTTGCGCATATAATCAACGGCTAAAGGGATATTTTGTGCTAAATGCTGACCATCTTCCAGAAGCTGAGCATATAGCACCATCATTTCTCCATCACCCTTGTCAGCAGCCATTTTGAAATGGTGTAGGTTGTTCTTAAGAAAAGCGTCCTGGAATTTTTCAAACATTTTTTCTGGACGAGGATCAATGCGGACCTGGTTTAGCGTGACGGTATAGTGTCCATCTTGCTGATCAACATGTGCTATGCGGTCGGAAAATTGTGATGATTTTAGCCAGGTGGGAAACTCACTGAATAATGTGCCTTTATTGCCTTTGCTATTAACGTGATTGCCGCGGCCGGTAATGAAGCGTAGCTTGTTTCTCTTATTGCCACTAGCTTCTCTTAACACGCGGGTCACTAAATTTTCGGCTTCACTCTCTGACAGACCATGCAAATCATACATCACGTTATCATTGGCGTACATCATCGACTCCCGGGTATTTTCATAGAACTGATTATTTTATAAAATAATCAGTTTCTGAGGCAAAATCAACTGTGGGCGCTACACTTTTTTTATATAGCGGCTAGATGCGATTTACTGCTGTAACATACTCGGCGTACCTTGGCGCATTTTTGCAAAAGGCAGTTCACGGTAAATGTGTTGGTCATCCTTTAAATAAAGGGCGCCTGTGGCGCCACGGATGCCTTTGGCAGGGAATTGGCCTGGTTGATTTAAATACTGTGAAAGCTCAAAGGCATCGGCGCCTAATGCGT
>JBGSSQ010000216.1:0-8555 GCA_041736975.1 Gammaproteobacteria bacterium | reverse complement strand
CGGCCTATATTACCGGCGAAACGCTGCATGTGAACGGTGGCATGTACATGTCTTAAAGCTAAACACCGTCATTGCGAGCGTAGTGTGGCAATCCAGAAAAACCTTACCAGATGAAATTAGTTGAATTTAAGTGATTGTCGTTTGAAATGCGCTTCTTTATCGTGTCTATCTGTGCGGATGAACAGATCACCAAAATAAAGACTTGCAAGTTGACGCCGTTTGAATAAACTTGTGCAAGATTCCCAAGAGGCAGAATCCTAATTCCTCTTCTTGTGTGTTTAAATAAGTATCTTGGAGGTTGGTATTCGCTATAATACCGGCTTAGTTCGTAATTTTTATGAGAGGCATTTTAAATGACTTTAGACGTAAGTGATCAAGTGAAAAAGATTGAAGAGCGCATTCGTAGCATCATCGAGGAACAGTTGGGTGTGAAAGCTGAAGAAGTGACCCCAACAGCATCATTTGTGGATGATTTAGGTGCTGACTCACTCGATACCGTTGAGCTTGTTATGGCGCTGGAAGATGAATTTGAAATTGAGATTCCAGATGAGCAAGCTGAGAATATCACCACAGTGCAGCAAGCCATCGATTACATCAAAAATCACATCAAGAATCCTGCATAAAGAATTTATGACAGGCTTAACCGCCTGCTTATGCAGTGTAGTGACCAATAATTGGGGGGATATTCAATGACACGACGTCGTGTAGTAATAACAGGTTTGGGCATGGTTTCTCCCCTAGGTCTCAATGTAGCAGACACTTGGGCTGCTATTCTTGCGGGACAATCTGGCGTTGGTAATATTACCGCGTTTGACACTAGTGATTATCCTGCGAAAATTGTTGCTGCAGTTAAAGATTTTGATGTTTCTCCTTACATGGATAACAAAGAAGCACGCCGCAACGATTTGTTTATTCAGTTTGGTGTGGCAGCTGCACAACAAGCATTCGAAGATTCAGGTCTAGTGGTAACAGAAGAAAATGCCTCTAGAATTGGCTCGATGATCGGTTCTGGCATAGGCGGTCTACCCGCTATTGAACACACGCGTGATGTTGTTGTGGCTTCTGGTCCGCGAAAAATCTCTCCATTCTTTATTCCTAGTGTCATCATTAATATGGTTGCTGGCATTGTCTCTATTAAATTTGGCCTTAAAGGCCCTAGTTTCTCCATTGTTTCGGCGTGTACCACGGCGAACCACAATATCGGAACAGCTGCACGAATGATTAGCTATGGCGATGCCGATGCTTTTTTAACAGGTGGTGCTGAAATGGCGACTACACCATTAGGTGTAGGTGGCTTTTCTGCTGCACGAGCATTATCAACACGCAATGATGAACCTCAAAAAGCTAGCCGCCCATGGGATCGTGATCGTGACGGTTTTGTGCTGGGTGAAGGCGCGGGTGTGATGATGATAGAAGAATATGAACACGCAAAGGCGCGAGGCGCCAAAATCTACGCAGAGCTTGCTGGATTTGGGATGAGCTCCGATGCTTATCACATCACTTCGCCTAATGAGGATGGTGAGGGTTTTGTGAGTTCAATGAAAAATACCCTACGTGATGCTAACTTACGCGCAGATCAAGTTGATTATATCAACGCCCATGGCACTTCGACACCGACTGGAGATATTATTGAAGCCAGTGCGATTAAACAAACCTTTGGTGATCACGCAAAACACTTAGCAGTGAGTTCTACAAAGTCGATGACAGGCCATTTATTAGGTGCGGCAGGGGCTATAGAAGCTATTTTTTCTATTTTGGCATTGCGAGATCAAGTTTGCCCACCGACGATTAATCTGGATAATCCAGATGAAGGCTGTGACTTGAATTTCGTTGCTCACCAAGCACAAGAGCGTAAAATTCAAGCAGTTTTATCTAATTCCTTTGGGTTCGGTGGCACAAACGGTAGTATTATTTTTAAGAAGATCTAGGTGTGTTCTTAATGCTCCGTGCTTATGGAAATTTCTTGGCGGCAATATTACTAATCAGTCTTTTCCTTTGTGTTGTTATTGAGTGGTATGGTTTTAACTACGTACCTGCAAAAAACGCACAAACCATTGAAGTCTACATACCTCAAGGTAGTTCAGTCAATTTAGTCGCTAGTATTCTACATACTCAAGGTGTGCTTGAACGACCACGTGCTTTTGTTTTAATGGCACGTTTTCAAAATTTATCGCGTTATTTGAAGGCCGGTGAATACATTATACCCAGTGATATTACGCCAGCGAAATTATTGCGGTTTTTAAAGGAGGGTAAAGTCCTTTATAGGGATTATACCTTAGTGGAGGGGTGGCGATTTAAACAGGTGCTTGAGAGTATGCAAAATAATCGCTATGTCGATTATGATTTACAGCATAAAACTATACCAGAAATCATGGCAGAGTTAGGCTTCCCAAATGAAAATCCTGAAGGTCGGTTTTTTCCGGATACATTTAAATTTGCACGAGGTACCAGTGCATTGGTGTTACTCAAGAAATCACATCAATTAATGTCTAAAGAACTCGAAGAGTTATGGCAGCAACGTGCTGCAAACTTGCCTTATAAATTCCCTGAAGACGCTGTGATTGTGGCTTCTTTAGTTGAGAAAGAAACGGCTGCTTGGGAAGAGCGCTCACAGATTGCTGGTGTCATACTGAGACGCTTAGAAAAAAATATGCGTTTACAAATTGACCCTACTGTCATTTATGCATTGGGGGATCAATACACTGGGTCCTTGAGCAAAGAAAATTTAGTGGTAAATTCACCTTACAATACCTATCTTTATAAAGGATTGCCTCCTACCCCTATAGCCATGCCAAGTAAATCATCTTTATACGCAGCCTTGCATCCAGCTGATGGTGATGCCATTTATTATGTTAGTAGAGGCAATGGTACTCATGAATTTTCCGCCACTTTAACCGCCCATAATAATGCGGTTAAAAAATTACGCCAACTGGAAGGATCAAAATAATGTCTACAAAACCAGGCTTACTCATCACCATTGAAGGTAGTGAAGGCATGGGTAAAAGCACTGTGATAAAAAGTTTATCTGAGTTTTTGGCTCAGAAAGAACGTGATTTTATTCTTACTCGCGAACCGGGTGGTACAGAAATTGCCGAAAAAATTCGGCAAGTGATATTGTCTCATTATGATGAAACTATGATTCCAGAAACAGAATTATTATTGTATTTTGCCGGTCGCATTCAGCATATTCAGTCTGTGGTTTTACCTGCCATAGCAGCAGGCAATATTGTGATTTCAGATCGCTTCACCGATTCCAGCTATGCTTATCAAGGCGGTGGACGAGAGATTCCTATGGAAAAAATACGCTTGCTTGAGCAGCATTTTGTGGATGATTTACAGCCCGATTTAACCTTCTTGCTCGATGCTTCGATTAATATCGGTTTGGAACGCATTGCTGCTCGTGGAGAAAAGGATCGTATTGAAAAAGAAAAAGGGCCTTTCTTTGAGCGCGTTCAAGCAGCCTATCATCAGCGTGCACATGACTATCCCAATCGCTTTAGGTTGATTGATGCTAGTCTTTCTATTGCAGAAGTGCAGCAGAAAGTTCAGGAGGTTATTGCTGCGTTTTTGTGTGGTACCACGAGGTAGATTATGATAGCTCCTTGGTTAGAACACTATTGGCAAAACTGTTTACAAGCCCTCCGCCAGGATCGCTTATCGCATGCATTGTTAATTTCGGGCTGTGTAGGCTTAGGAAAATTAAATTTTGCACAACATTTTGCTCAAAGAATTTTATGTGTAGGCGAAGGTGATGATGCCTGTGGTCAATGTCAGTCCTGCCATTGGTTCCGAGGGGGAAGCCATCCGGATTATACTGTCATTACCACTGAAGAAGACAAAAAGCAGATTGGTGTGGGGCAAATCAGAGAACTGACAGAGGCATTAACCAAAACGAGTTACGGTCGTTATCAGGTAGTGATTATTCATCCCTCTGAGGCCATGAATAGAGCTGCCGCTAATGCTTTATTAAAAACCCTCGAAGAGCCTAATGGGCAGGTTATTTTATTATTGGTTTGTGACCATCCAGCAGGATTATTGCCTACGATCCGTAGTCGTTGCCAAGAATTCCGTGTTCAGCAACCTCCAGAGCCAGTAGCTTTGTCGTGGCTCACGGCTGAGCTCGCAGCATTACCTGAGCAAACTGAACCTAGGTCAAAATCCACAAAGCCAGGCACAGCTTTGCCCACGCAACACAAACCACCTAATCCACAAACATTGTTAGCCATGGCAGATGGATTACCGATGCGTGCTCTCAGGTTGGCAGAGAGCGGCGATTGGCAGCAACAAGACACCATCGTTAGCGAATTTATTCATGTGCTTAACGGCCAAATGGGGGCGCTCAAAGCGGCTGAAATTTGGTCAAAGCAATCCCCTAAAAAAGTGCTCACCGTTTTAGCGACATTGGTACAAGACCTTATTCGTTTGATGACAGGCTTTAATGATCAGCAAATTCAACACCGACATCGCGCCGCTGAGCTTCATAAACTACTACAACGTACTGAGCTTTCACGCTTATGGGGATTCTGGGAAGAGATCCTGGTGGTGAAGCGACGTGCTATGACCAATGCCAATCCCAATGCTCAGTTATTATTTGAGTCTTTACTGTTGAGCTACAGCAGCTCTCGCTAGAGCCGAACTACAAATTCAGTTATTATGTCACCAATAGATAAGTCTATGAACAGCCCTGTGAATGTCACAAACACTTTTTTTGCTAGGACGGTTTTATGAATAATTTTAAATGGGTCGATACGCATTGTCATTTACATTGGTTGAGTGAAGCACATCAACTCCCACTTGAAGCTTTGATGCACAAGGCCCGGGAGGCCGGTGTAGACTACTTTTTATGTGTCGCTATTACCTATGATGATGTCCCAACTATTCTTGCTCTCACAAAGGAATACGCAAACGTATGGGCGACCGTGGGTTTGCATCCTAATGAAATTAGGGAGCAAGAGCCTACTATTGAAGAGCTAGTTAAACAGTGTGAGCATCCATCCATTATTGGCATTGGTGAAACAGGGCTAGACTATTACCGCACTCAGGGAGACCATGCAGCTCAGCAAGCTCGATTTCGCACGCATATTCAAGCCGCTAAATTGGCAAAAGTACCTTTGATTATTCATACCCGTGAGGCTCGCGCTGATACCATCGCGATTATGCGAGAGGAGGGGGCTGAACAGGTGGGTGGTATTATGCACTGTTTTAGTGAAGATCTTGCTATGGCTGAACAGGCGATGGAACTTGGTTTTTATATTTCACTTGCCGGTATAGTCACCTTTAAAAATGCGACTACTTTGCATGAAATTGCATCAGCGGTACCTTTATCTCGTTTGTTACTCGAAACAGATTGCCCCTATTTGGCGCCGGTGCCTTTTAGAGGAAAGCCAAATCAGCCTGCTTATGTTCCTTACATTGCGGAAAAAATTGCAGAATTAAAAAATATTTCAGTTGAAGAAGTCGCAGAACAAACAACAAAAAACTTTTTTGAACTGTTCCCCCGCGCTCAGCCATAGCTTCACCTTTTCATGATCTTCAATCAGTGCTTTTGGGCGGGCACCACCAATGGTAGTTTCATGATTCAATGCTTCATTTAATGATGGCGTCAGTGGTATGCCTTGCTCAACTTCGCGAGCTAAGTAACTTTCTCCGTAATTGAAAACAAGGATTTCCCCTTCTCGCGTGAGCTTCCCTTAGACTACTGGCTCAGTTGCGTTTGGTAACCAAATCCAAACAAAAGCCTTATTATCAAGGAGATTGTTAGAATTTATCATCTACGTGTCTCTTATTTTTTTGAACATTGTGAGGCAGTAGAGCTATCTTGTCTTCAGTACGGTTATGGGTGGACTAAGTTCTTGGGCTAATAAAATGAGCCGTAAGGTGGTTCAAAATTTGCTAATATTGGTTATATTGTAGTCTGGTATGGACTTGTTGTTAAGTCGCTTTGTTCATTATAGTGTACACGCAAACATTGTTTGTACAGTATAGTGGTCATTATTTGGTATATGCAGCTTTCGTATAAAATGCTATTGAGCTAGAGATAGTTATTTTTTCCAAGCTGGGATGGCTTGGTTCTTGAATAGTTCCTCTGCTTTTTTAACGACGGCCTCAGAGTGTAATACCTGTAGTAGTTGTTTAAATTTGGCAGCGTCTTTTTCCGCTGTGCGCACAACCACAATATTGGCGTAGGGTGAGCTGATTGATTCTTTCAGCAGAGCATCTTTTGATGGATTCAGGCCGCCTTGTAGCGCGTAATTGGTGTTAATTACAGCGATGTCTACATCCGGCAAAATGCGAGGTAACTGTGCAGCATCTAGTTCTTTAAATTGGAGTTCTTTGGGGTTTTTGGCTATGTCTTGTATAGTTGCCATATCGCTACTATCCGGTTTTAATTGGATTAAACCTGCTTGTTGGAGGAGTAAAAGTGCTCGTGTTTCATTGGTGGGGTCATTGGGAATAGCTACTATGGCTTTGTTGTTGAGTTGAGCAAGATTATGGGTTTTATTTGAATAAATGCCCATGGGATAGATGAACATTTTTCCTATGGCACTGATAGGATAATTTTTAGCGTTGATGCTGGCCGCTAAATAGGGCTCATGTTGAAACATATTGGCATCGATGCTGCCGTCTGCTAGCGCCTGGTTGGGTAGGGCGTAATCGTTAAACTGTACAATAATGACCGAGAGGTGATATTGGTCTGCGGCAACTTCTTTTGCCACTTCCATCAGTTCGGTTTCTGGCCCAGCGATGGTGCCTATGTAAATTTCATTTTCTGAGCGTTGTTTGTTGCAACCATTGATGAGTAACAGGCCCACAATTAGTGTACAGGCGAGGCGTATTAATCGCATGATTAGTTTCCTTACTGGTGATTTAATCGATGGGCCAATTTATTACCCGCGTATTGTACAAGATGCACAATAGCAATGAGAATAACAATGGTAGCCACCATAATGCCTACATCAAAGCGCTGATAACCATAATTAATGGCAACCGTGCCCAGACCTCCACCTCCTACAGCGCCGGCCATGGCGGAATAGCCAATGAGTCCTATCAACATCAGGGTAGCGCCGTTAATGATAGCCGGGAGTGCTTCAGGTAATAATATTTTGAAGATGATTTGCCGTGTGGTAGCGCCAAAAGCGAGTCCAGTTTCGATCAATCCTGGGTTAACTTCTAGTAATGCATTCTCTGCAACCCGGGCCATAAAGGGGATGGCGGCTATGGTAAGAGGGACAATGGCCGCCGTGGTGCCTATAGTGGTGCCGATCAGCAGTCGAGTGAGTGGCACAAGGGCTATCAATAAGATAATAAATGGCAGTGAGCGTGTTGCATCAACAATCGCGCCTAGTGGTTTGTTTATAAAGGGGTTTTCGGCGGGCTTCCCTTGGCGTGTCACAAATAACCAGGTGCCTAATGGAGTACCTAATACAGCGGCGATAAAGCCAGCCAGTAAGACCATATAGAGTGTTTCAAGGGTGCCTTGTAAAAGTATTTTAATGAGGGTGCTTGACATAACCGATCACCTCCACGTGTACGCCTTTAGATTGTAAAAAAAGTAAACCGGCCTGAATATTTTCAGCAGTTCCTGCAACTTCAGTGATCATGGTCCCCATGGTTTGGTCGCGTATTAACTCAATATCCGCTTGTAAAATATTTAAGGTAATGGCCAATTGTTGCATCAAGTGCGCAATCAAAGGTTCCTGGCTGGTTGCGCCTAAAAAGGAGAGGTGCCAGAGTGGGTTGCATCCTGCAGTTTGCTCTGCATGTAAACGCGCCTTGACGGTAATAGGTAAATGATCTTTGGCATCTTTCTGTACAAAGCGGCGTGCGAGCTCGGTTTGTGGATTGCCGAAAAACTCCACCACATCCGCTTGCTCAATGATCTTACCCTGTTCCATAATAGCTAGATCATGACAGATTTCCTTCACAACCTCCATCTCGTGAGTGATTAACAGCAGGGTGAGGCCTAGTTGCTCATTGATGTCTTTGAGTAGTCGTAAAATGGCATGTGTGGTCTCTGGATCTAGTGCGGAGGTGGCCTCATCGCTCAATAATACGCTGGGTTGATTGACCAAGGCCCTGGCAATGCCAACCCGTTGTTTTTGTCCGCCACTTAATTGATTGGGGTAGGTGTGTTGTTTGGATACTAGCCCTGTTAGCTCCAATAAGGGCATTACTTTTTGAGTGATACTGGTTTTATCGAGTCCTGCCATTTGCAGGGGTAGAGCAACATTATCGAAGACTGTACGTGAAGAAAGCAGGTTAAACTGTTGAAAAATCATGCCTATTTTTTTTCTGGATTCTCTTAGCGCGCTGGGCGTAAGGTCAGTGAGACTTAGGCCATCCACAATGACTCGTCCTTCATCGGGACGCTCCAGTAAATTTGCACAGCGAATCAGGGTGCTTTTGCCCGCGCCACTCGGCCCAATAACGCCCAGTACTTTCCCGGGTTTAACCGACAAGCTAACATCGCACACAGCAGCAACTCGCTGCGCGCCTGTTCCAAAATATTTACTGAGATGTTCAAATGTGATCATACCCCATCATAATCTATTTTT
>JBGSSQ010000214.1:0-5241 GCA_041736975.1 Gammaproteobacteria bacterium | reverse complement strand
CCTTTACCTGACTTCCCAGTTACTAGCCATGGATGTGCCCGTCGTTTTGGCAGTGAATCGGGTGGATTTGCTAGAGAAAAAAGGAGCGCAGTGCGATTACTCTCAGATGGCACAGTTGATTGGATGTCTAGTAGTGCCCCTTTGTGCGAGCAAAAAACACGGCATTGCAGAATTAAAACAGTGCATTATTCAAGCTTTAGCCCATAAAAAAACACCGAACTTTCAATTGACTTTCCCTGACGCCGTAGAGCGTGGGCTGGTGGTTTTACAATCACTGCCAGGTATAGAGCAGCGATGGCGAGCACTTCAAGTATTGAGTGGTGATCATCAGGCTCGTCAGTGCGCTTCTAGTAATCTCAATACCATTGATGACGTGCTTGAGAAAATAGAACAGGAAGTGGGTGAAGAGGCGGATATACTGATTGCTGGCACACGTTACACATGGGCCGCTACTGTTGAGAAGGGTAGCGTTTATTTTGGCGGCGATAAAACTAGCACACCAGAGAGTCGTCTGGACCGTTGGGTCTTGCATCGATTTCTAGGCATTCCACTATTTCTACTCGCTATGTACCTCATGTTTTTATTTGCTATTAACTTCGGGGGTGTATTCCAAGATTTTTTTGATAATGCATCGGAAGCCCTTTTTGTGACCGGCACCGCACAGGTAATGCAATGGATGAATGCACCGGAATGGTTAATCGCCATTATAGCCAACGGCGCAGGGCGGGGTATTAATACCACAGTCACATTTATTCCGGTGATTGGTGCGATGTTTTTCTTTTTGGCCATTCTTGAAAGTTCTGGGTATATGACTCGTTCAGCTTTCGTTGTTGATCGATTAATGCGTGTGATGGGGCTGCCAGGTAAATCTTTTGTTCCAATGATCGTCGGTTTTGGCTGTAATGTTCCCGCTGTGTTGGCTGCCAGAACCCTAGAAAATCAGCGCGATCGTATCTTAACGATTATGATGAGTCCTTTTATGTCGTGTGGGGCACGTTTGGCTATTTTTGCCTTATTCACAGCAGCATTTTTCCCTGTTGGCGGACATAACATTGTGTTTGCACTCTATCTAATTGGTATTCTGATGGCAGTGTTAACAGGTCTGGCATTGCGTAAAACATTATTGCAAGGTAAAGCAGAACCCTTAGTGATGGAAATGCCGCCTTACCATTTGCCAAGTATCGCTTCGTTATTGCGTCCTACTTGGTATCATCTCAAAAACTTTCTCATCAGAGCCGGGAAAGTGATCGTTCCGGTGTGCATGATTTTAGGCGCTTTGAATTCAATGCATTTTAATGGACAAAAAAGCGCGCCTCAGCAAACTGTTTTAGCCACACTAGGGCAAACGATCACACCCATTTTTAGGCCCATGGGAATATCAGATGAAAATTGGCCGGCGACTGTAGGTTTGCTGACGGGGATTCTGGCTAAGGAAGTTGTGGTGGGCACTTTAAACACACTGTATTCTCAAGATGAGACGATTCTACAAGAAAAACCTTCTGTTATCACCGGATTAAAAATGGCTGTTGTTTCTATACCAGAGAATTTGCTGATACTCACAAAAGGTATCTCAAATCCAGTTATCGCTAGCGCGCCCATTGAAACCACCAAGGCTTCTGTGTTTGGGGTGATGTATGAACGTTTTGGTGGGCAGGTGGCCGCTTTTAGTTATCTTTTGTTTGTTTTGCTCTACGTGCCTTGTATCTCGGTGACGGCAGCAATGGCTAGAGAGTTGAATCGCGGCTGGGCACTGTTTTCGGTGTGTTGGACTACTGGCGTTGCTTATGCTACAGCGGTCATATTCTACCAATTTGCTAATATAAGCGCTCATGTTCTTTCATCATTGGTCTGGATTATATCCTTGAGTGCTCTCTTTACTGTAGTGCTGATATTAATGAGGCGTCACGCTTTGTTAACGTTGGGCAATAAAAAACAAGAGGCTGCAGCATCATGATTTTACAAAAACTAAAAGCTTATTTAAAGCAACATCAAAGTGTCAGCTTATTTGATTTGAAACGTGAGTTTGGCTCAGATGCTGATGTGCTACGTGACATGCTGCAATTGTGGATTCAAAAAGGCCAAGTACGCTGCGTACAAAAGACTTCAGCCTGTGGGGTGCGTTGTACAAAGTGTGATCCCTTGTTCATAGAGATCTATGAATGGATGGGAGCTGAAGGCGGGAGTCCTTCCAGCTCTGGGGGGCACACAAGTTTATTATCCTCTTCGGGCGTCATTAGAGCGCGTTAACACAATGCAACACAGTATGCTGTTAGTCAGTGAAGATTACTGAGTAGTTGCATTCTGGTGAAGTCCGTGTTCTGCACCTTCGAGTAGGGCATGCAGGAATTCCGGTTGATCGCCGTGTTCAATTAAAAAATCACGTGCTGCATTGATAAGAAACTTAGCGCTATCTTCATCCATTCCGCTTTCATTGAGCATTATCTCGTTTAATCCTTGGAGATTATCTTCCCACTCATCACGTGGGACATTACGATCGATAAAACCAACAGCTATTTTCAGCGCATTAGTCATCATAAGGTCTGTGTACTCTGAAATTTCACTTTCAGTCATTGGCGTAGTCTCCTTATTGGTGATTTTAGATATTAAGGTGCTAAATAATAACTTTGCTATATAGACGGCTAATACTATCAGTGAAAGCAATATATACTTGTTCATATCTAATCCTTGTTCGGTTGTAAACTCATTAGAAGAAATTATTATTGCAGATAATTATTAAGGTGATCTTAATAACTCAAAATTAATTTGCAAGGTGTGACTATTTATCTCCTTCTCTCATTGCTAGCGGACTTGGCAACCCAGGAAAATAACTATAAAAAAGCAGCGCTGTCCCAAAGGTTGGACAATGCAGTTTCCATATAGTTAATTTTATCTGGATTGCCACGCTTCGTTCGCTATGAGGGAATCAGGTAGGCAAATATAAAAAGGGACCCCTAGAGGTCCCTTTTTTTTCTTATTATCAGTCGTTAATCTGCCAAGGTGCTTGGGGGAGCGTCTCCATGGCTATCAATAACGATCTTCTTAGAATGCTGCACTTCGGTAGTACTGGGTGGTGATACCTTGTGAGTCTTATTATAATGGTGGGATTGAACATTATTGCGATAGCTTTTTACGACTCTCGTGTTACGTTCTTCCCGAGGGGCTTTAATCGTGACTTGTTGTTGTTGATGTCTTCCTGGATTTAGAATAAAGGTTTTATCCTTATTTCTTTTGTGATGCGAGTGTAATATTACAGTGCTTGTTGTACTGGGCGGAGCTACGTAGTGTGGTGTGTGGTAATGTTTTACTCGGTGACGATAATGGTACGCTGGTTCTGGCTGTGTGTAAATTACAGTAGGTCGTGTTTGGTAAACATCAACTTCACGGTAAATGGGGCGTGCTTGTTTGACGATAACGGTGGGCTCTGTATCATAACCATCGTCGTAGTAGTCTACAGTTTGTACACAGCCAGTGGCGAATACGGCAGCCATTACCGATAAAGTGGCTAAGCACAGTGTTTTTCCGGTCGAGCGTTTAAAGTTCATCTTCATTTTAACTCCTCGTTAAAGTGTGTCATTCCTGACAGTTAAGGTGATCCTATCACCTGAATATTAACGAAATATTAAGTGATCTCACTTTTTTTATTTCGCTAAAATTTTATGTGAGCAGTATCGCTGTGGCACCGGCAGCAATCATGGCTAGCATATAGCCTGACATCATGATAGAAAAGCGGCCACGAGCCAGTGTCCAGGGCAATATGAATTTTGGAATAAAGCTGGCGAGTAGTGCCAGTAATAAGTTTCTATGAGCTTCTATTAGCGTAATATGTTTGTTGATAAAAAGAGAAGCGGTAGCAAGTGAGACACCGTGAACTTCAAATATTCCCCCTAATACCGTGACAAGTGCTACGCCCTTTGAGCCAAAATAAAATTTAGTAAGGCCAACCAAAAACAGCATTCCTGCTATGACACAGGATAGGTATAAGACGGCTTTGATATCAAGTGGGTTGTGAGGGTTTTCTAACTGGTTGTTGTTGCGCTTGTTTCTAAAGAGTGTCAGTGTGCTGAGTATGCCGACGCCAATCATGGCTAAAACAACTGGGGCCACGGTTAAAAATAAATCATGTGCAGCTATGGTGATGATAATTGAAAATTCAACCAACATACCGATGGTCGCAAGAATGCCGGCAGCGATGGCGATGTTGATGCGATCAGGTCTATCTTTCACAAAAACGGGAAGATTTAAAAAAACGGCCGTACTTGAAACCAGTCCCCCGAAGAAACCAATAAAGAGAATACCCAGTCGGTCACCAAAGAGACGTATCATCATGTAACCAGCAAACTGTACGCAAGCAATGGCTGCTACTAAAACACCAAAACGTTGTGGATTAAACAATTCCCAGGGGTCAATGGTGTAGTTAGGTAAAAATATGATGACACTGAGAAAAATCACAACCAATGCGCCTGCAGCACGAATCTCACTGGGAAGAATTTTTTCATTGGCAAAAGTATGCAGCCTATTGCGGCTAAGCAGTAAAATAAAAATACCGCCACCGAGCGCTGCGGTGAGTGAAGGGTCAAATCTAGACATGTAACCTAAACAAAAGACTATGCCGCCTGTGAGGGTTGTTGTTAACCCTACCGAGGTTATGCTTTTTGACATTTTGGAATTTTGGTATTGGCTAAGCAAAACAGAAGAGAGTACAAATGCGCTGACCACCATAGAAATTTGGAAATCTTTAATTGACGCAGCGAGTGTGCCCATTAAGGCAATGATGATAAAGCTACGGACGCCTAGGCCTTTCATCCCTTTGGGTAAACTACGTTCGCGATCGATGCCAATAAATAGGCCGATGAGGAATGCGATCATGAACGGTTGCATTTTAATGAGCATTAGCAATATACCTATAGAGTGTATTAAAAGTAACGATTCCCATCAAGGGCCCTTACCATTATATCAAATTCTGCTTAATGAGGTAGGTTTTAATACAGCGAACCTACTGACCTTGAATACTGGGTATCAAGCCCATATTTAAGAGGTATGGGTTAATTACGGAGGATTAGAGATGGCAATTCGTTTAGACAAGTTTACTAGTAAGTTCCAAGTTGCCTTGGGAGATGCACAATCTTTGGCCATTGGTGGTGATAACCAATTTATAGAGCCAGTTCATGTCATGAAAGCCTTGCTTGACCAACAAGGTGGTGCTACCCATCATTTACTGTTACAGGCTGGGATGAATGCCTC
>JBGSSQ010000212.1:0-2281 GCA_041736975.1 Gammaproteobacteria bacterium | reverse complement strand
TACAATGATATCAAAAGTCAGGGATACAAAGTTAGCAGAGAAACACTCTACAATTATGTGAATTATATTGAGGATGCCTTTTTGATTTTTAACGTACCTCAATATTCTGAATCTGTACGCGCACAACACACGACACCGAACAAAGTTTATGCAATAGATAATGGCTTGATCAATGCATTTTCACTTAAAATAAAAGATATCTATCACAAACTCCTAGAAAACCAAGTCTACCTTGATTTGCGACGTCAAGGGAAAGACATTTTTTATTACAACACAAAAGATGGCTACGAAATTGATTTTGTGACAGTGGACAAACGCGGAGAGCGTGAGCTTATACAAGTGACCTGGGATATGACCGACCCAAACACTGCTGAGCGTGAGCACAGAGCCTTGGATCATGCACAAAAAGAACTGGGCATCAAAGGACGGATTATAACGAGTAAGGAATATTCTGTTCAGGGTGTAAGCGAGTGAGAAACAGGAAAAGGGCAGATCTAATTTTTATGAGATAATGAGAAAAGTGGATTTACTTTAATGAGATAAAAATAGTATTTGTTAAGCGCTCCATTTTCATCTAATTAAATTTAGCGCCGATGACTTCAACTAAATTCACAAGGAGGCGATCCATGATATAGCGAGTCACAATTATGTTATGATGCTGCTGTGATTGATGAGCGCAATCGATCATATTTATACAAGCGACTATGGTCGTTTACACAAATTGATTTACAGACCCAAGACAGTTTCAGTTGTGTAATGTTTTTGCCTTCAAGTTAATGTACCTTCGGTCATTTTTTTACAGCGTTATTTGCTTTGTAACGCTTTGCGTTAATCTGGCGAGTCTAGGTTTGTGGTTTTACTCTCTAGGCGTTATTTGAGTTCGCAGAGAAATGATCTTTAAAACGGCAAAGTATATTCTCTGCTTGTGCTAGACACTCCTTTGCCACATTTTCGCGAAGGTAATTGCCAGAATAGTCAGAAAGGTTTCTTTGTTTGCGAAGATTATCAATAATCTTGATTGTATTGCCGTTAACTTCAAGTGTGTAAGATAGTAGTTAAATAATTAATAGATTATCTTTTTCTTTATTGGTCAGTGTGCGATAGCCTTTTATTTGCAACGCGGCTTTAGCTATCTGAAAAATTGCTTTATATCCAGCATCGAAACGAATTTTTGTGCTTACTGTTTGTTCTTTTGAATCTTTGATGCATTGTTCAGCAGCGGTAATCAATCGTTTAATGTCATCTAAATCCGGCGTGATTTTCTTTAGGCTGATTCCAACGAAATTACTCAATGTCATTTAAGTCTCCTATAATAAAAGGGTATTTTCCTTTTTTAAAGACAGTATAAAATAATTACTATATCAATATCGTAATATTTTTTAATGTTACATTTGACGCAAAGTTGTTAGTGAAAAATCTGATGGTACCATGACATTTATTTTCTATGGAATCTAAGCTCATGTGCCAAGTTAGATTCATGGTTTTCCTCAAATAACTCTTGGTCACGTAATTAGGCAGCATGATATCCACCATCGACATGTATGATCTCACCTGTTATATATGTGGAAGCAGGGCTGGCTAGAAACAGATATGTGCCTACAAATTCTTCTATCTTCCCTCTGCGCCCCATGGGTGTGAATTGGGTGACACGTCGTTGATAAAGACTGTTTGGATCAAACTCAACATCAGACATAATATTTTCGATATAACCAGGTGCGACGGCATTAACACGTACACCTTTGGTTGCCCATTCAACACCCATCGTCCGTACCAATTGATTGACACCCCCTTTTGAGGCTGCATAGGGCGTTAGTCCCGGAATACCCAAATTATCTGCAATAGATGATGTCATGATTATACTGCCAGATTTTTTTTGGAGCATATGTTGTCCTGCAAACTGTGCGCAATAAAAACACCCCCGAAGGTTGATATCTAGAATTCTATCCCATTCATCTTCAGTGTAATGTTCAGCAGACTTTATGATGTCTACTCAGGCGTTACAGATCATCGTATCGAGTTTGCGGTGAATAGCAACAGTGCTATCAATTAGTTTGAGACAATCTTCTCTTTTACTAACATCCGCTAATATGCCTGTAAAAATGCTTTAGCAATTCCGTAGCCTAAGCCTCGACTTGCTCGATGGGCTAGCCCCCTAAAAATGAGAGCCACCTCTTAATTAACCGATGAGAGGTAGTAAAATGATGAATGAACCAACACTGTCTAGGCTCAGAGGGCGTCGTAGCCGATTTTCAGCTCTTGAAAAAAAGCGAATAGTCGAGGA
>JBGSSQ010000208.1:0-3342 GCA_041736975.1 Gammaproteobacteria bacterium | reverse complement strand
GTTAAAGAGGCTACCGCTTATGCCATTGAAGGTAGTATTTTCATCGCTGGTGCCGTAGTGCAATGGCTTCGAGATGGCTTAGGTGTGATTGCCAGCGCTGCAGAGATTGACGCCTTGGCTACCACGGCAAAGCCTGCCGAGGGCTTGTATTTTGTTCCTGCTTTCACGGGCTTAGGTGCGCCTTATTGGGATCCTGATGCTCGTGGTGCGATTCTTGGTTTGACCAGTGATATGGGGGCGGCAGAGATCGCCCGCGCGGCTTTAGACGCGGTGTGTTACCAGACGCGTGATTTGCTGGAAGCCATGGCGCGCGATATGAGCGATGCCGGCTTAGTCGCTCCTATGAGGCTCAAGGTGGATGGCGGGATGGTTGTAAACGACTGGTTCTGCCAGCGCCTCGCAGATTTGACGGGCCTACCTGTTGAGCGACCTAGTGTGACAGAAACCACCGCGTTGGGTGTTGCCTATCTTGCCGGGTTGTCGGTGGGATTGTTCAGCGATATGTCGGCTTTGTCAGCGGCGTGGGTGCTAGATCGACGCTTTGATCCCGCGACGTCTAATGGTAGGCGCGATGCGCTTTATGAGGGCTGGAAGGGTGCTGTAGGGCGAGTTCATGGGAAATGAACACACAGTTATTGCTACGCTTCGCTCGCAATGACGAAGGACGGGGCCATGACGATATTGCGGAGGCAATAATAGGGCGGCACAGCGAGCAGAGTGCTTTCTTTTTTAGGGCTTTGTTGCTACGATGTCACGATATCTTCTTGATTTTTAGGGGTTTAAATTGCAAGTCACATTAAATAAAGATTCATCCTGGAGATGGTTGGTTGGGTTCGCTTTGTTGCATGTGTTTTTTTGGACACTGGTTCCGGGAATCATTCATCATAATGCTCCTCTAGATGTTGCCGAAGCGATTGCCTGGGGGCAGCAGTGGCAGTGGGGGTATGATCGTGATCCTTATTTGGTCGGCTGGTTGGCCTATAGCGTGAGCTGGTTGACGGGGCATAGTGTATGGGCGACCTATTTTTTAAGCCAAGTTTGTATTGTGGCGACGTTTTGGGCTATTTGGCGTTTAGCGCTTAATTTGAAGCTCTCAGCACCTCAAGCGTTGTTGTCAATTTTGCTGCTTGAAGGTGTTTTCTATTACAACTTTGCGACACCTGAATTTAACGACAATGTTTTACAATTGCCTACCTGGGCTTTAACGATTTCATTTTTGTACACTGCTTTGACCACACAGCGGCTGAGGTCGTGGGTATTGGTGGGTTTATTTGCGGGTTTAGCACTGATGGCTAAGTACTACACGGTCATGTTATTCCTGCCGATCTTTTTACTTATTGTAGGCACAGGCGAAGGACGACAAAGTTTTAAACGTGGAGGCATTTATTTCGCTATTGCCATTGGGCTAATTATTATTGCGCCTAATATTTACTGGCAATACCAACATGGTTTTCAATATGTGGGTTATGCTCTGAGCCGCGCCGCAGTAGAATCCTCTTGGCATACACATTGGTATCATCCCCTGCTTTTCTTGGCGACGCAGCTGGTAGCGTTGCTGCCGTGCTTTTTATTATATGGTTGGTGCGTTCGAAGTTTTAAGAGTGCTAGTGTGCAAAACGCGTCCTTTGATCGATTGTTTTTGCTGTTGATGACTTGGGGGCCTTTTGCCACAACCTTGGCTTATGCTGCTTTTACAGGCACTCATATGCGCTCGATGTGGGGCATGCCTTTATTTAGTTTTGTGGGGCTGTGGCTGGTTTTCAGTCTGTGGCCAAGGATCGATGAGTTGCGCTATAGAAGGTTGATTCATGGCGCGCTCCTCAGCTTTTTTGTTGCATTAATCTCTTATATTGGCACGGTATTTTTGCCGCCTTATATAGACGGGCATGCTAAGACGGTTTCCTACCCTTCCGTAGAGCTTGCCGCATTAGTCGGTCAAGTTTGGCATCAACATTATAATAGCCCCTTACCCTATGTCGCGGGAACACGTCAGCTGGCCGCGAGAGTGGCTGTTTATGCGGATGATCATCCAGTTCCCTTTTTTGATTGGGACCCTTCAGTGAGTCCTTGGGTTAATGTAGAAAAGATGCAGCGTGATGGCGCTGTGTTTGTCTGGGATGCTGCGGCGTTTGGTGATGACGTTCCGCTAGAGGTGCGCAAGACTTATCCCCGCCTGATGGCATCCTCTATTGTTGAGATCCCCTGGCATACTAAAGCTGCAGTTAAACCGATCCGCGTTGGAGTGGCTTTGTTACCACCTGAGTCGTTGGCGCCAACAGTGCAATGACGCTGCAGAAAAATACTCTTTGCTGACAGCGTGCAAAAATTGAGTTAATATACCCTATGCTTTTTATCGCAGTGGCTGCTCGAGGGGGCTCTGTATAAGTAACCCTATTTATCCTGACACTGGAGGCCTTATGAATTTAATCAAATTTCGTTTTCTTACCACGGCATTATTTAGTCTATGTTTGTTTTTTAGTGCGGCGGCTACAGCTGAGGTGGTGACTGGCAATAGTAAAGGGAGTTTGATCGTCGAAGAGTTTTTTGATTACCAATGTCCACATTGTCGTATTATGTTGGAGAATACAGAGAAATTAGCCAAGAATAATACTGAGATAAAATTAGTGACGCGTGTAGTCCCTTTGTTAGATGGTAACTCCTGGACCATTGCTCGCTCTGTTTTGGCTGCGCGTAAGCAAGGAAAGTATAATCGTTTACATCACTTATTAATGCGACAGCGTGGCTATATTTCTTATGAGCAAGTCATGGCTTTGGCAAAAGAGAGTGGACTTAATATTCCTCAGTTACAGCGTGATATGAGCTCAAAATCAATTGCGAGTGAATTGAATCAAAATATTAGAGCTTCACGTCAACGACGTGTTGAAATCATTCCTTCAATATTTGCATATAGAGTTAATAATCGCTCGGCTGAAATTAATATTGTTGGCGATAAGTCATACTCTGAATTACAGCGTTCATTAGCGAACTTGTAATTTAAGTAAGGCTTAATATCATGATGCACTCTATAGATTTTGCTCAACTAGTTGATTCACTCAAAGTCAACATTGTCTGGAAAGACTTGCGTGGGCGTTATATTGGTGCTAATCAGCATTTTTTGGATGTCGTTGGTTTAACAGCTGAATCCATTGTAGGTAAAACAGACTTCGATTTAACCTCACATGATTTGGCCAGAAAAATTATTGAAAACGATCATCAAATATTTGAGAGTCTAGAGACTCGTTCATTTCATGAGCATATTGTTGACAGTGAGGGTGAGTCAAAAGTTTATTTGAGCTATAAAACGCCTTTGTTTGATGAAAATAATGAAATTTTTGGACTGAC
>JBGSSQ010000194.1:0-2141 GCA_041736975.1 Gammaproteobacteria bacterium | reverse complement strand
GGCCTCAAACGTTATCAGAAATTTGAGTTAAAATGGTAGCATTAACTTGGGTATCTTGCTTAGAAGGAGAGCCAAGATGGCTCGAAATAATCAACAGATGCCATGTGCCCATCTCATCGCTTTTGTCGTGCTTATATCACTCACCATGTTAGAAAATGTACATGCAGCATACGGGAATAAACTTTGCCAACAAGAAGGATTTAAGTGTGTAAGAGTAAAAAATGGCCAGAGCTGGCAATCTCGCTTTCCAGATTTTCACGATCGCTCAATTGCAATGCGGATCAATCGAATGAACACCCCTATCTATCCTGGCATGGTGATCGCAGTCCCAGATCAAATTGAAACAGCCAGACTGAGTGAGTTTTCTCCATTACCCTTGCAGATTGAAGCACCTCGTGAAAAAGTGATCATCATCGATCCTACGGAGCTAGCTTGGGGAGCTTATGATGCCGATGGAAACTTAGTACGCTGGGGACCTGCATCGCTAGGTGCGAATTATTGCAAAGATATTGATAACTCTTGCCAGACACATTCAGGTAGTTTCAGAATTTTTTCAGTAGGCAGCAGTGATTGTTCTTCGACAAAATTTCCGTTGCCCAGAGGTGGGGCGCCCATGCCTTACTGTATGTACTTTAATGATGGGCAAGCTATACATGGCGAACCTAACGGCCTACCCGGATACAATGCGAGTCATGGTTGCGTCAGGCTTTACGTCAACGATGCCCAATGGCTAAGGTATGATTTTGTTGAAGGCCCCAACGCTAACAACAATTATCGCGGAACAAAGGTTGTCGTCAAAGCCTACCCGGATGAAATTTATGAAACCGATGGTGATGAGTGGTCTTAACTACTCGTCACACTGGTTGCACTCGACGCGCTTGTCATTTCTAATTCATCAATTAAATTCTGTAACAAAATACGATCAAAAAAAGCAGCGGAATTTTGCCAGTTCTTTTGAAGATCATCTTTTTTATCGATGAAGATCTGCATGCTTTCTTGTAAGTATTGACTCAACATGCCTTGAAATTGCTCGTGATAAAATCGAATTAAGTGCTTCAACATGTGTGTGGTGAAAATAGGTGTTGAATCACTATCTGCATCAGCAAGGATTTGTAACAAAGTTGTCTGTGTCAAATCCCTTTGTGTCTTCGCATCGATAATCTGAAAATTAATCTGATCGATGACGAGCTGTTTAACATCTTGTAAAGTGATGTATGATCCAATGCCGGTATCATACAACCTTCGGTTAGGATATTTTTTGATAATGCGAGGAGTTTGCATATTTCAATTCCGTTTTCAATATACATTGAATCCACTTTAACACAAGTTCTCGAGAGTTAAACCCTCTTATTGAAATCAAGTGTGCTTGACTCTCATTTTTTTGCTAGATACTCTTGATCCACTTTAGATCAAGCGTGCTTGGTTTTCTTAACAAGGATCCGACTGTGAAATTAATCGAACAATTTGAGATTGCCTATTATCAATATCTCAATGAAGAATCTCAATTAGCAGATGAGATTCCGGAGATTGCAGAAGATAAAGATCGCTTACTCACTCTTTACCAACTGATGGTATTAGTTAGGACAATGGATGCAAAGGCGATTGCATTACAGCGCACAGGAAAATTAGGCACTTACCCATCAACGCGTGGGCAAGAAGCGATTTTTGTGGGCATAGGTAATGCACTTCAGAAAAATGATATTTTCGTACCCTACTACAGAGATCTAGGAACCCTTATTCAACGTGGCGTTCAACTCTCACAAGTGTTGCAGTATTGGGGCGGAGATGAGCGAGGAAATTATTTCCATGCGGAAAGTAGAGACTTTCCCTTTAGTGTGCCCGTCGGTAGTCAACCGCTACATGCAGCTGGTGCCGCGTTTGCAATGAAATACAAAAATGAAAAAAATGCTGTGCTGTCAGTGTGTGGTGACGGTGCTACTTCCCAAGGGGATTTTTACGAAGCCATTAACGTCGCAGGCATTTGGAAATTACCTGTTGTATTTGTCATTGCGAATAATCAGTGGGCCATTTCAGTGGCTCGAGAAGCACAAACAGCCGCTAAAACGCTTGCACAAAAAGCTATTGCTGCTGGCATTAGCGGTGAGCAAGTTGACGGTAATGATGTTATTGCTGTTACTCAC
>JBGSSQ010000189.1:0-3463 GCA_041736975.1 Gammaproteobacteria bacterium | reverse complement strand
TCATAGCGATAAGCTGTGCCCGTATAATACAGGATATTACTAATAGGCAATTGCTGTGGTTTATTTAAGTAATGCTCAATGATACAATGGTTAGATTTACTGAGAGAGAGTAATGTGGGCACTGTAAACAATAATACTGTCAAAAACAAAATGGATATTCCCCTATCTCTTTATATCCATATCCCCTGGTGTGTACGTAAGTGTCCCTATTGTGATTTTAACTCCCATGAGCTGAAACAAGATTTGCCTGAAATCGTCTATATCGATAGGTTGTTAGATGATTTAAGACAGGACATACCTAAGGCTGGGGGTAGAAGGCTATCCACAATTTTTATTGGTGGTGGTACTCCCAGTCTTTTTTCACCCTCTGGCATTGAGCGTATGTTATCAGGTGTTGAGAGTCTAGTGCCTTTCAAACGCGATATAGAAATTACAATGGAAGCTAATCCGGGTACTGTTGAGCAGCAACGTTTTACCGGGTTTCGTCAGGCTGGCGTTAACCGCCTATCGATAGGTATACAAAGTTTTGATGATCTGCAGTTGAAGAAATTAGGCCGTATACACGATAGTTTGGCTGCTGAGCGTGCTATTGAAGCGGCGAGAGCGTCCGGGTTCGAAAATTTTAATCTGGATATTATGTTTGGTTTGCCGGAACAAACTGAGGACGAGGCGTTAAGTGATTTAGCTCGAGCCATTGCGTTTGCCCCTAAGCATTTATCTTGGTACCAGCTGACTATAGAGCCCAACACTTTGTTTCATCATCGCCCGCCTGTGTTGCCTGTAGATGATGATATTTGGACGATGCAACAGTCGGGGCAGGCTTTATTAGCTCAGCAAGGGTATCAGCAGTATGAAATTTCAGCATATAGCCAGTCTGATTCTGCGTGTAGACACAACCGCAACTATTGGCAATTCGGTGACTATTTGGGTATAGGCGCGGGTGCACATGCCAAACTGACTGACTTAGAGAGCGGGCAAGTGACTAGAGTGTGGAAAACTCGGCATCCCAAAGCGTATCTTGATGCCACGCTACCTTTGATTCAGGGCGTTCAAGTGCTAAGGGAAAGTGATTTGGTTTTGGAGTTTATGTTAAACGCCTTGCGCCTCTATGAGCCCATTGAACTTAAATTATTTACAGAACGCACGGGCTTATCGGCTGTTTTACTTGAAAAAGCGCTTGTAGCTGCGCAAAAAAAAGGCTTGTTGAATAGCAGTGACGTTGCTGTAGAAACAACACCTTTAGGCAAGCAACATTTAAATGAATTGCTGTTGCTGTTTTCATAGTATGAGTCATCTCTAGTGGCGGTTAGGGTAACAACTATTTTGTCTTCATAATGTAATGAGTGATTAATGATGGCTAGTTATATTTTAATACACGGTGCTTGGCACGCTGGGTGGTGTTGGAAAATGGTTGCTACCTTATTATCCGCAGAAGGACACCAAGTTATAGTGCCAGATTTACCTGGGCATGGCGCAAATAAAAAAAAACATTCAGAAGTAAAACTTATAGACTATATTGATTGTATTAAAGACTGTCTGGCAACTTGTGATCAAGCCCCAATATTGGTTGGGCATAGTTTTGCAGGAATGTTGCTAAGTCAATTTGCCTCCGAAAACCCAGGTAAATTTAAAAAACTGATTTATGTGGCTGCGTATGTTCCTTTTTCAGGTGAGTCCATGTTGGGTATTTCTGAAAATTTTGCGATCACTCAGTTGAGCCCTGAATTAGTCATTGATAAAGCCAGTAAAAGTATAGCTTTGAAACCGGTGAATCTGTCTACAATTCTTTTGAATTGTACTAAATCAGAGATTCAGTCTTGGGTGGTTTCAGAACTAGAAGCAGAGCCTCTTGTTCCCCTAGCCACCCCTGTTGTATTGAATAATTTTAGCTACCACTTAATTGATACCCATTATATCTTATGTCAACACGATCGGGCGATAATGTTGCAGGAGCAACAATGGATGGCTGAGCGTACCGGTGATAAACACACCTTGTTAGTCGCGGATCATTCTCCATTTTTTTCTGAACCTGAATTGCTTGCTAAGATTTTGATGGAATAGTGAATATGTGACAATCTGTTTTTTAACCATTATGGCAGATGTATACATGCATGAGCTGAAAATATTGTATTGGCAAGCCGCTCCTATGTCTTGTCTATAGGCAATAACTTTCAATTAGTACTTTTCTTTTTGGTGAGCGTAATGAATCTTATTTGAAAGTTACGAAAAAAGAATGTACAGCTGCTTCGATTGGGGATCATCTGCCGCTAGAGGCGATAGCCTAGGAGGCAAGTGTGAAAAGCAGCGCTCATGATTTTAATGATCCAGATCCATGGCATGCATTAGAGCTTGATAATCGCATTTATTAGTCGCAGCAAGTTAAGCATACCTTGATGGATAACAATTATTCTAGAAGCCGAAAATCTATTATATTGATACAATTCATATGTTCATGTGGCTTGATAGTTACAGTCTTTTGACGTATAATACCCAAAATTAATGTAAATAGGAATATCGCAATGTTGGCAATGCCTGAATCATCTAAATTCACACCTATTGTAAAAAAAAGCACAAAGAGCACAAAAAATAATGCGACCTATAGAGTAATTGAAGAGCTCTTGAGCGAGAAAAACGATCTAATTTCTAGCACTGGATTTGAATGCATACGGATTAACAGCAAAGCAAGTCCTGCTTTTTTATTTAAAATTACTACACAACCTGAGTATCATCTATTTGAGTCAGAGGGATTTATCTTTGAGGAAAGGCATTTAAGGGTTGATAAGTATTATAGTGTGCCCACCAGTGAAAAGGGCAAGAGTGGTTTTGCAGCGGCGCACTATACTGAAAACTATCGTCACCCCACCAAGCAAGAAACTATTACAGTACACTTGTATCATGCTGATGAATTCCAATATATTCAAATAAAGAAAAGCTTAGGTAAGCAAAATATTGAGTGGATTGAAAGTATCGAAAAAGAAAAATCTATTAAAATAAATGCCTTTGAAGCCATGTCATTTTATAAAACATTAAACAATGAAAAAAATAACCGATATTTTGAAGTGTTAAAGAAGGCGGACAAGGTCGAGAGTGACGTAAAGAAACAGTGGAGAGCAATGGCTAGTAAAGATCAAATTCAGGAGTATATCGCTGCAATCGAAAAATTTTGTCAACTAATTGCAAAAGTAAATTCTTATAATGAGCTTGAAAAAGATTGCCGCGATATTATAATGCGTAAAATACAACAGTCTTTACGAGAAAAACTGCCAGTTGAGTCAACTCGAATAACTGAAACTATCGACTCCAATGAGGTCGCTGAAAATAATGAAATTGATAAGGCTAAGAGTGAACAAAATCTCCATGCCATCACTAGGGCGATCAAAGAGCTCTCTCAAATCAAAAACCCAAGTGACGCTGAGAAAGATCTGGCAATGGGTAATGAAAGTCAGATTTTAGCAGGATCAGA
>JBGSSQ010000177.1:0-2321 GCA_041736975.1 Gammaproteobacteria bacterium | reverse complement strand
ATGCAGCGATGTGATTGTGCTCTCTTGCGTCATTGCGAGCGCAATGACGGAGGATGTAAGACTTATATGTAGTTTATTGATTATCAACGATATCTTTATTGTTTGATGTCGCTGGTTTTATCTTGTTGTTTTTTAAGACATGAAACAAGTTATCATAAGCATTATTGGCGCTCCAAATGTACCATCCATCAACACCTTTGGCATCTTCCACCGCACGAATTTCTTGTAACAAATAGTCGCGTTTCTGTTGATTGGATGTTTTTTTGATATAGTGATAATTGACTGCTTCAATAAAGGCGTACACTTTGAAAGGCGGATCATTATTGAATTGACTGACTAATGCGTTGAGAGAGTTGTTGATGGTTTTGTAGGGTGCTGCGGAGTATTTTTCGTAAGGCCAGAAGTGAGATGGGTAAACCATTGGGTTGACAGCATCTACACTGTCTGCAAAGAGTTTGATATCTTGACCAATATGCATAGAGGGGTAATAGCTAACCTCACCAAAAATATCAATTTGCATAGGAATGTTGTGCGTGCTTATTTTTGATTTGAACCACTTGATGACTTTATGAATATCATGGGCATGTTGTGGATTAGCGGGTTCTTTTGAGCTATAGCGAATATAATCAAGTTGAATAGCGTCAGTGCCTGCTTTAATGGCATTATCCACAAATTGGTATCTTTTTTCCCAATAGGCTTCAGAGAGTACTTGTTCTTTATTACCGCCTTTTGAAAATACAACGATACGACTGACAACTTTAATGCCAGCTGCTTTGACTTTTGCAATAGCGGGGGCGTAATGTGAGCTATTAAAGTCGTGATCAATGATGAAGGTATTAATATCAGTAGCCTTGGCTTCACTAATAAGATGACTGAGTGTTTTTGGATTTTGCAATGTGTATTGGGTGAGGTAAATGCCTTTATCCCAGGCTTGGATTGCACTGCTAAAGCTATACAATATCAGTGAGGCTAATGCCAATAATACTCCTAATTTTCGCATGTCACGCTCCTTGGTTGTCCATTATCAGTAATTATAGCGCATAATTTAAAAATATATTTTTGAAAATTCTTGTTATCAAAAAAGCGATGAATGAACCTGTAGTGTGATGAGCATCTGGTAATAAGCATAGGAGAAATTAGGCGATAGCTTCAATGATCTGCTATTATCTCTCTAATGGATTGTGATTAGCAGGATGCAGACAATGAAAGTAATAGTGGCGATTAAAAGAGTGGTGGATTACAACACGAAGATTCGTGTCAAAGCGGATGGTAGTGGTGTTGATGACCGTAATGTCAAAATGTCTATTAACCCCTTTGATGAAATAGCGCTAGAAGAAGCAGTGCGACTTAAAGAAGCGGGGCAAGTGAATGAGGTGATTGCGGTATCTTGTGGAGTATCTGAGTGCCAAGAAGTTTTGCGCTTGGCCTTGGCAATGGGTGCGGATAGGGCGATTTTGGTGGAAAGTTCAGAAGCGTTACAACCACTGGCTGTCGCAAAATTGCTCAAGGTTGTTGTGGAGCGCGAACAAGCGCAGTTAGCCTTGCTAGGTAAGCAGGCTATAGACGATGACAGTAATCAAACAGGTCAAATGCTGGCAGCTTTACTGGGCTGGCCTCAGGGTGTTTTCGCCTCTAAAATCAAATCGTTAGATGGGTTTATTGATGTTGTAAGAGAGGTTGATGCGGGCCTTGAAACAGTGCGTTTAAAGTTGCCAGCAGTGATTACAGCCGATTTACGTTTAAATGAACCTCGATTTCCTAGTATGCCTAACATTATGAAAGCTAAACAAAAACAGCTTGAAGTTATCGCGGCGAATTCCCTTGACGTTGATATCCGTCCACGATTAAAAGTCATTAAAATAATGGCGCCCCCCTTGAGGGTTGGCGGGGTTAAAGTCAGCTCAATCAATGAGTTGATAGATAAACTTCATTCTGTGGAGAAGGTGTTGTGATGGCTAAAGTAATGGTTGTTGCTGAGCATGATAATCTTTCACTGAGCCCCATGACACTCAGCACAGTGACTGCGGCGAATCAATTATCAAAAGAAATTGTGGTGCTAGTTGCTGGCTCCCGTTGCCAAAACGTTGTGGATGCTGTGAGTAAAATCGAAGGTGTAAGTGAAGTGTTGTATTGTGACAACCCATGCTTTACGCGACCTTTAGCTGAAGATCTTGCTTTGTTGTTATACAGCGTGGCTAAGAATTACTCACATGTTTTAGCGCCGGCTAGCACTTGGGGTAAAAATTTCCTCCCGCGTTTGGCGGCGTTGATGGATGTAGCGCCTATTACTGATGTCATTACAATTGTGGACCATGATACTT
>JBGSSQ010000101.1:0-2055 GCA_041736975.1 Gammaproteobacteria bacterium | reverse complement strand
ATCAGTGCTGACCACATCATGCTTGGCACCTTCTCAGAGATGTCACCGCAAATTCTTCCTGTGGTTCTTTATGGCCTAGGAACTTTCATCGCTTTCATACAGGCTTTCGTCTTTACTCTGCTTTCAATGATCTATATCATGCTTGCCGTCCAACATTCGGAAGAACACTAGGCGTGTTTACTGTTGAAAATTAAGGAGATAGTCATGACAAATTTTAAAGCATTAACCATCGGTCTTTTTAGCTTACTTGTAGCGCCATCATTAGCAATGGCAGAGGGTGGCTTAGGAGACTATGCACCTATTGGAGCAGGACTCGCTATCGGCGTAGCTGCACTTGGAGGAGCAATGGGTCAAGGAAAGCTAGGCAGCGCAATCGCAGAGGCTATTGGGCGTAATCCATCAGCAGCTGGTAAGCTTCAACTCCCTTTCTTCGTTGGCTTCGCGCTGATTGAGTCTTTGGTAATTTTAGGCTTCGTTGTAGCTCTTAAGATGCTCTAATAACTTCTATTTTATAAAGCAAGAGTAGAGTGGCAACGCGCTTTTTAAGAACAGCGTATTGCCCTGACTAACAAAGGGTTTTTTAATAATAGTAATTTTTTGGATTGTATATGTTTGCGACAACAAAAGAGGCCACGACCCCTAGTTGGAAAGAGATTGGCCGTTTAGCGGAAGTAGTTGGATTACCTAATGATAAATATAGAAGTCCTCAAAGTGATAGTGTCTTGGATAAGTCGGTGGCGATTCAATTATTCCAAAAACTATTTAGAGATTTATTATTAGAATCAAAACAAATTTCGCAGTCTGATCACCCGGGTCAATTACTTACAAAAAAACTATTAACTGCCATAACAGAGTTATTGCCTCGCTTGCCTTACGATATTGGCAGAATAGCAGATGGACTAACTGTTATCAGGTTTATTTCCAGCCCCAGTAATAGATCTAATTCTACTACTAACCAAGAACTTGAGAGGCTCAGTATATCTGTAATTAGCAAATTGATTGACAATCTTGTATTAGACAGCGTTGCGCGAGGGAACATCATTAGCAAGTGGTGCAATGAAGGTATTGAAACCGAAGGCGCGCGCGCCATGCTTTCTAACTCTATTCGTTTGTCAGCGCTTAGCGGGCTTTCAGAGACTTTGATTTATTCTGGGGATATAGGGTTAGAGTTTGCTAAACCACTTCTTTCTCAATTTAACAGCGAACCTTATCATGCTCTCTCAACGCTTTATTCAATTAGCAAGCTCAACGTATCGAAGAAAGGAAACGACCTGAGCTACTTCAAGGTAAACCATATTAAGATAGGAGCTGAGCAACTTGTAGAAGCACTAAATAAGCGATTTCAAGAGCTTAAGCCTCAAGTGCTCGAGCTCCTCGATCAGGTCTTAACGGTGATTGCTTCTGAAGCGTTAAAAAAAGAGATCAATAATTCGATTGATAATCAGCTAGCGTTGAGACTACAACTTCTTAACTTTGATCCTATTCAGTGTTTGGATTTTGGAGCCTCAGAAGTTCTTCCTACGACACTTGGTCCGGTAAGAAATCGTGTAGTAGCAGAGATCGATCAGCGCGTAGTTGCAGATATGCTTCGTTTTACGCTCTCAGGGTGGGGAGTTCTACCGAGCGATAGAGCAAACGGGCGATCGGTGGATTCTATTGATGCTATTCTTGAAATTCGTCGACAACTAAACACCTATTAAGGTAGTTTTTGTGACAAAAATAGGTTTGAGTCTAAGCGTGCTTGCTTAATGCCCGCCCTGCCCCTCAAGCCAACGCTCTGCCTCTATAGCCGCCATACAACCAGTACCAGCCGCAGTTATCGCTTGGCGAAAAACGTGATCTTGCACGTCGCCACAAGCAAAAACACCCTCTATGTTAGTGCGGGTTGAGTTTGGAACAGGAACGATATAGCCATTTTCATCAAGAGAGAGCTGTCCTTTAAAAAGTGCGCTGTTTGGAGTATGTCCAATCGCAACAAAAACAGCCTCGGTGATAACTTCAGCAGTTTCTCCAGTAACCGTATCTTTTAAGAGAGCGGCACTAACGCCATCACTC
>JBGSSQ010000087.1:0-2316 GCA_041736975.1 Gammaproteobacteria bacterium | reverse complement strand
ATAACCCCACCTTTTTCTAACCTTTCTAAAGCTCTCTGAAAACTGTATAAAGGGGTCTGAAATACTTTCCTTAGCTGAGAAGGATAGCATCTTTCATTAACATACATGTAAAATAAAACCTTTTCGATCACAGAATTCCCGAAGAGATATTCTAACATAAATCCACCAACTTTTTTGGTTATATTACCAAAATATTTGGTGGATTTCAATAACCAACATCCCGATATAATTAGAATCATGACAGGTATAAGGAGTGTACCTTGCATTTTAATGTGCGTTTATGATGATCTAGCCGAAACAAGAAGATAAATCTCTCAAATCAGGACATTTACAGATGAAAATCACCACTCTAGTTCTCTTCTTATGTCTATCTTTTCCTATAAACGCAGTGGAAAAATGGGTGAATTGTATAGGGAATCAAAGCTGCTATCCTTATTCTTACTTTGAGCCTCTCAGTCTAGAAGAGCTATGTGGTCGTGTTAAGTACCATGCTCAAGAAGGACGAAAAATCCGAGCAATTGGCAGTGGCTATTCCATAAGTGATATAGGATGCACAGATGGATGCCTGTTTAATCTAAAGCATCTAAATAGAATTCTCTCTGTAAACTTGAAAGACAAAACAGTTCGAGTAGAAGCTGGAATGACGCTCGAGGAATTGAATGACAAATTAGCTCAAAACCATCTAGCGCTCTCAAACCAAGCCGCGATTCAAGAAATCAGTTTGGGAGGCGCTTTAAGTACAGGTGTACATGGCACTGGTCATACAGGCAGTTTATCCAGCTTTATTAAAGAGTACGAATTAATCACATCTGATGGCTCTGTTCTTAACATTTCTTTTGAATCTGACCCTGAGGCTTTTTCAGCCATAAATGTCGGACTCGGTTCTTTAGGAATTATTTATGCTGTGACACTACAGTGTGAACCTCTATTTTATCTTCAGAAAATTGAAGAAAGCGTAAGCATAGAAAAAATTGTCACAGACTATCAACACATCCACGATGCTAATGATTTTTCTCAATTTTTATGGAACCCCGAAACAGGAAAAGTAGTGATTAATCGATGGAACCGCTGCGATAACGACTCTTCAGCGAGCACTTTATCCGGTGAGGGAATTGCTTCTTATCAAGCTTTAGCTTGGTACACGATTGATAAAAATGATAAGGATCTCTTTTCTGAAATCGCGATTCCAGTTGCTGTTTTGCCTGAAGCTATAAAAGCCATTCAAGAGTTTGTCAAAACACATCTTGCTTTGGGAGCAAAATTTGTTGATATCAATATTCGATTTGTCGATCAAGATACGCATGCTTATCTAAGCCCTTCTTCCGATGGATCAGTCGCATGCCTTTCATTCTGTCTTTTAGAAGAGGACAAATATCTGGCGCTCTATAAAATTTGAAGAGATGATGAGCGCATATGGCGGACGCCCGCATTGGGGAAAACTCAACTTTCTAGATCATGAGAAAGCAGCCAAGCTATATGGCAAAAATTTTCAAAAATTCGTTGAGGTAAAGCAAAGACTAGATCCTCAAGAAACATTTTCTAATAACTTTACAGATCGCATCTTTCCAAAAAACAGCTCCGATTAATTAAATTTTGTTTAAAAAAATTTTGGTATAATCTGGCGGTACACACTTATTTTCTTGGAGGAAACGTGTTACAGAAATCTTTACGTTTAGTATTTAGCTTTGCAGCTTCTTTCCTGTTTTTGTCTCCTTTACAAGCTGAAATGTATGTGGACGACTATGACGATTTCTCTTGTTGTGAGCCTTGTCATACATGCCAAGATCGTTTTTGGCTAGAGGCAGACTATTTATATTGGCAAGTCCAGAGCGCTCCGAAAGTGATCCCTTTAGTGGTTGAACAATCGACTTCTGGTACTCCAGTGGATGTTGTGCTTGGTGGGAAAAAATATAAGAATGATTGGCATTCCGGCGCTAGGTTTGCTTTAGGGTATTGGTTCGATGAGTGCAAAAGCTGGGGAGCAGAAGTCTCTTATTTCTTCTTGGGAAAAGAATCAAAGCACTCCAGCGTGGCATCTGATGCCAATGGCTCACCAGGTTTACGAGTCCCCTATTTTGATGTCACGACAGGCCAAGCGACTTCTTCCCCTATCGCACTCCCTGGAGTATTTAGAGGAGGGGCTGACCTTAAACTATCTAACGAGATGCAAGGAGCTGAACTAAATCTTGTAAAAGATATTCCTTGCTCATGTTTTCAATTGTTAGCTGGTTTTCGCTATTGGAATTTTGAGGATAATTTAACCTTTTTTGTTAACAGTCCTCTCGTTGTCAGACCAACCATCTATAACTATAAAGA
>JBGSSQ010000060.1:0-9506 GCA_041736975.1 Gammaproteobacteria bacterium | reverse complement strand
ACGCCAAAGTGTTGGCAAAATTTTTCGTCCCTATCAGAAATCAATTCAAATGGTAAGGCAAGCCGTTGTTTGAAGTTCATTTGTGACTGGGTTGTATCCCTGGACACGCCGAAGACTATAGTGTTCAAGTCTGAGAATGCAGACATACAGTCACGAAAATCAATCGCTTCCAGAATACACCCTGGCGTATTATCTTTAGGGTAAAAATAGACAACAATATTCTTTCCATGAAAGTCAGATAGTCTAACCGGGCCATTAATCGTAGAATTAAATGCTATAGTAGGCACTTTTATCATCAGGTTGCATCCTTGCTGTTATCAAAAATTGAATGCGGAGGTTAACATGGTTGTTTGTATATTTAAAGTGTAAGTTAAAAAACATTTTCCATGTAAGCAATTGACCATTGGGGGCGGGGTGATGGTGATGGTGGTGTGGTGGTGGGGTCAAATCTTGACAAATAGACAAATGGTCTACGGTTATCCAACATTAGCTTAATAAAAGAAGCTCAATTTCTGCTATCACTCTTGATCGTAACGGGGCTTGTCGTTGGTCATTTATTAATCGGCGATAAGTTTGACAGACTCCAAAACGACTCGTATTGCCAAAGAGGTTAGCTATCAATGAGTGGGCGTAATCGGTATGCTTTGCAGCGACATAGATAGCAAGGCGTCTTGGTATATTGCCAAAATGTTGGTTGGGTATTTCCAATGTTTTGGCGTCGATTAAAAAATAGCTGCTAACTTCGATTTATACCTCTCTGTAAACAGTGGGCCATCTCTGTCATGAAGGCGATTAAAGCGTTGTGTGTCTACAGAACCTAAGTGGCCCATGGCTCTTTGCAAATTCGGTAAGGGCGTATGCACTAAAAGATGGTAATGATTGCTCATCAGGCAGTATGCATGTATCTGGATATGAAATCGTTCAGAAATATCAGCTAGTAGAGCTAGAAATAGGTATCTATCTTCTCGCGTAAAATAGATGTCCTCGTGACTGAGACCACGATTCATAACGTGATACCAAGCATTGCTGTATTCAATTCGTAAAGGTCTTGCCATAGTGGCTGAGAGTATATAGATTATTGGAGTAAGAATACTCGGGTTCAGCAGTTTGATATTTGTATATTTGTCAAGATTTGACCCCTTTACTTAACTAAGGATACTTATGGGAACGCCTAAACATCCATTGTTTACTGATTTTACTGACAAGACAACCGTTCAGAAATGGCCGGCCAGCAGTGTGCACAAAAAAATTCAAGAAGTATTGCAAGATTTTGAAAATGGGGACATCACTGAGGAGTATCTAGCACAATTCTTAGAAGAGTTGCGGCTAAAGGATGAAGACCATGTATTAGATAAAATTGATGAGTATAATGAGGACTTACGCCTGCGACTTCAGAAGATTGAAATAGCAAAGCGAGCACTTGAAGCCTCAGGTATATTTTCAGAAGTGAAAGACAGCCTTGATCATTCTCCAAGTGTTGATGAAAGTAAAAAAAACGCTCTAAATAAATCACTAAATGACAAGCTTGTGGGTATTAAAGATCTAGGTAATGCAAAGCAGGTGTCAGATGGCATTGCAAGTGCGATAAACACGCTGCAATCAGAAGAAAAACTGGGCACAGGTAAATTTCAAGAACACATTAATAGTCTTAAAGATATAGCCATGGGCCTGAAAGTTGATCACTTGGGTTCAACAAGAACTTCTTTGGGAACAGGGGTCGTTCTGCAAGGCCCGCTAGGAGAGGTTTTGGGTTTAGGTTTCACAAAGCTGCAAGTGGAAGCAGACAATGATGGTGCTAAATATATTACTGGCTATATTTCTACGCAACGCAATGAGCTAGCAACTGAACTACGTGCTACTGCGAACTATGTCAAAAACAGGCCTCAACTCAATTCAGCTGGTTGATGGCAATCTGGGTGCTAGTGCATCGTAAAGCCCTAAATAGGCATACTCCCAAATTATACGCTATAATATAACTATAGATGAGATATTTGTATTTAAGATTAGCTGTATTCGAATGCATGGGGGTGGTATATGGCGAAGGGGACGAGCGCGCTGAAAACGGTGACAGACATATACGATGATTTTTGCTGGAATGTGGAAATGTATCGTATGGATAATCGTTATGACGAAATAAAATATAAGGACTTAAAAGATGAGTTTGAAGCCTTTAAAATAATCGCCGAGCTGACAGGAATAAGACCGTGGCGTATTGAAGCAATGAGCAAAAGAATGAAACTTGCTTTCGACTCTCTTGAACATATTAAACCGCCATCGCAAAATAAATCTCCGGGTGATGTGTACTATGATATTATGGAAACTGTGCTGGAAGTTAAATTTGAATATGATGAAAATTCCCCTGAAAGTCAAAATGAATTTCGAGTCAAGGTAAACAGTATAAAAAGTGAATGCAAAAATTATATCAAGAGCTCATTGTTTTCAGTGCTAGAAAAACGTGATCAGGATGAAATAATTGCAGATTTTAAGCAAGAAGTTGGGGAATTGCAAAAGATGCTTAATGACAAAGGCCAGAAAATGTCCAATTCTAAACCACTCAGAAGCCCTCGTGAAGATCAAGACAAGAGTGCTAAGCGACCGAATCAAGGGACGCATAAGGTAACCTTTTGGAAACGACCTGGCGATGTGCCACCGAATTTTCAAGCGCCACTGCCGCCTGATTTGAAAAAAAATAAACGGATTACTACAGGTCCAGAAAAAAAATAGTATTAGTGTGTTAGTGAGTTTCTATCAGCTCTAATTGTGTTACGGTTTTTGGCCATAAATTGTCGAATATATATCGTCATCAAGTGAGACCAAAGAATCCATTTTATTATTGTTTCTCTCTGGGAAAAAAATAGAATTGAATTTAATATCTTTTCTTTGTTGTGATCTTAACTCTATATTGTTTTCTTGTGGATTCGGTTCATTTACAAGATCATTTTCATTTGGGCTGTTCTCATTTTTTGCCCTAATGATTTTTTGTCGCTGGTTAAAATGGTCGTATCGAGTGGTTTTATCTCGCATTTCAATTTTCATCAGTGTTGAATTATGGTCTTTCATTCGGGTTTTACGACGATGTGTTAAAATCAGGCTGGTTACATAGGCACCTAGAGCTAGTGCAACCATTATGCTACCTACCAGAGGGAAAAAGGGGCCTGATGAAATTGTGGCGCCCAACGCTATACCAATCATAATCGGTGTAACTGTGCCAAGTAAAACATTAGTGGTTTCTTTGAATAAATGACTGAAGCGTCTCCAATTCCCTGCGTGATCTAATTTCCCATCTGAGTTACGTCGAATAACCATTGGTTTCTTTTGTAAATCGAATTCTATAATTTGATTGGGAGATAATTGGCTATCAATATATTTTTTACCTTGGAGCATTGCTTTAAATTGGCAAAATAATCCATTGAGGCCGCTAGGTCTGTTGCTTGAGGCGAATTTTATATCAATTGAGTCATCCAAAGCAGCCATGCAGTGGTTTTGCCCACTCATGTGCGACTTTAGTTGAGATATTAATAGTTGAGTTGAGGCGTGCTTTTGTTGATCTCCAGCTACGATTAAGCTACCTAAGTAGCTATAATAAGTATTCTCGTTGATGGTTTGGTCTTTGCGTATACCAACTACTTTTTCAATGCGTGAAAAAAACTCGTTTCTAGCTGTTAGATTTTCTTCAGTGATATGCTCGCTCTGATTCTTATAATCAATATTTTTTAGCCCCTCTGTTTTTAAATAATCTTCAATGTATTTTTCTAAGAGCTCATAGGTTTTAAGGGCGCTAATTTTTTTTAAAGTTTGAGTCTCATCGCATTCTGCTTGTGCTTTTTGCATAGACAAATGACAATTAACTTCATTGACTTTTTCTTGTTCAGCTTGGTGATCTCGGAATAAATATAAAGCAGTTTTGAATACATAAAACGCTGTGGCAACGGCAGCCCCTAAGATGGGTATAGCTAGTGCAGATCCTCCTGCTAAACCAAAAAGACCTGTCCCGACTTCAGCGCCCAGACCGATTAAAATCTTGGCAACGGCATTGGCTGCTGACCAGCCGGTAAGTATCGCTACCACAGTTGTAGAGCCTATGACCAAAACATTATTTCCAGCTGATTCACCTCTGGGCATTTGTGCTGTTTCTATACTATCGATATACTCTGTTGCTTCTTCCTCAACAAAATCCTCTGCAATGTCGAATAAATTATGGCTGTTTTGTGAGTAAGCATGCTTTGGTAAACGATTAGAGTACTCTAGCAAGCTTTCTAAGGCTTTTGTTTGTCGGTATCGAATTTCTTCATTCTTGATCGCATGGCGAGTTTTTCCATGGCGATATTCTTTCATATCAAAAGCCACCTTAAGACTCGCAAATGTCAATCCTAGGGTTATGGCGGCGATATACGCGGCAAGTGCTATGATTTGAGCGCCAGGTATGAGTGCGATCAGGGCGGTGACACCAGTAACAAGGGAGATGCCTTTTCCGTAGGAGATTATAAAATTACCCACTGTTTTTACTAGGTTAGCCCGGAATGAAATGGTTTCTGGTATAGGCTCTTTGTTTAGGGCATTTTTTATTGCTTTGATCAGCTGGATTTGAATTTGAGATCGCCTTTCATCATCTTGCTCTGATATAAATTGACTATACAGGTTGTTCACAACAGTATCACCTTGTGTTGCGTTTCTGAGAGAGGTGTAAAGTGTGTGTTTATCAAGCGGAGTTAAGTTGTGGAAAGAACTATTAAATCTATCTAAGGCTATACTGGCATTGAGTTTATTTAAAAAAGTCCAATCAAATGATTCAGACGCATCGGTATTTTTTGAGGATTTTGAAGAACGGTGAGTGTGATCAGATTTTTCCACTGCCTCGTGATCATTTGGCAATGCCGCTGCAAGGAGTTTATTAATGTCATATAATTGGTTCGCAATCTTTTCCAGTTTTTTTTCTAGTTTATCATCAAGGATAGATATTAAATCTTGATCATTCAGTAAGTGATATGCAGCAAGACGTAACAACCGTCTTTTCTCATTGATTTGTTCAAGTAGTTGCTGTCGCCCTTTATTTTCACGCCGATGACGTTCCTGTTCTGCTATTGAATTATCCAATACCGTAATGATTGCAGCAACTAAACGTGCGGCTAAAATAACACAGATAGCAGCAGTCGCTCCCTCTAAATAGTCATCATCCACTACCTCTGGATAGTATTGATATTTATAAGAATCCAATGCCATTTGCCCATATTCTCTTGAGTTGGCATACCCACTGAAGAGGCTATAGCAAGCACTAATGATGTGATCGGTGAATTGATTTTTTTCATTAACGTCCTCAAGCACGCTACTCATGTTTTCTGCTGCAGTGGCTGACTTGCCCGTTTTTTTTACGTCAATCAAGGCTTCTTGTTCAGGGAAATCAATACTTTCCATTTCAAAAGTAACATTCATAGCGCTTGTCCTAGAGTCAATATTCGAGCTTAGTTATGGTGGGTACAGTTATATGTGTTTGATTCTATAGTATAATTATTAAGGTTATCTTAAGTGCTGCGCAAATGCTAGCAGCTATTCTGCTTATAGGCGAGAGGTGATGAGTGAGGGGGGGGGGCAGTGAAGGGGGCAAATCCTGACGGATCCCCACAACTTTTAACTAGAAGCCCCTAATAATCAATCAGTTAAAAATCTGTTTATTGAAAAAGTGCTAGACGCGCATCGAAATTTCATGTTTCCTATTAGTAACCAAACCCACAGGAAAGGAAATCCGATGCGCGCAAGGAAAGTATTACATGATTTGTTGGATAATGCATGCAAATCTATTGACAAACGTCTTCTACGAACCTTGTTAGATGCCGCTGAAGCATTAACTCGATGCAAGCAATTATCTATTGCAAGCTTGGGGCGCTCCCTGTGCCGTAAAGCCAAAGTTAAACATGCCATCAAATGCATGGACAGACTATTTGGAAACACCCATCTTCACATAAAAAATGCCGTCGTATATTGCGCAATCAGTAACTTATTGATAAAAGCAAAGACAAGGCCAGTTATTATAGTGGATTGGTCTGGACTCACACCTTGTGGGGCGTTCTACTTTTTAAATGCATCTGTGGCAGTAAACGGACGTGCCATAACGCTATACAATCGTGCCCATCCGTTAAAAAACTATACCAAAGAAAAAACTCACAAAGAATTTTTAGACGTACTGAGAGATATACTGCCGAAGAATTGTAAACCAATTATCATTACAGACGCAGGATTTCGAAATTCGTGGTTTCGAGCTGTATCAAAAATGGGGTGGGATTACATAGGTCGAGTTCGAAATAGCACCCATTATTGTGCACTTAATCAAGAAAATTGGCAGCCAATAAAGTCGCTGTATAAGAATGCAACGAAGACCGCGGAATATATTGGACAAGTCATCCTAGCAAAATCGACAAGGCATACTTGTCACTTTTATCAAATGAAACGGAAAGGAAAGAATCGGGTTAAACGAAATTTAGCAGGTAAAAAAGTACAATGCTCGGTAAGTAAAAAGCATTCAAGAGGGGCTAAAGAACCATGGTTGATAGCCAGCTCATTTTCACCGAAAGAAATGTCGGCAAAAAATATCATGAAGTTATATAAAACACGAATGCAAATAGAAGAAGTTTTTAGAGATTTAAAAAATATGCAAAATGGCTTAGGATTGCGACATTGTAGAAGCTTTGAGGTTGAAAGGCTGAATACAGCGCTGCTAATTGGTGCTCTTGCAATGTTGATGCTTTGGATAGTTGGAACTGCCACAAAACAAAAAAACCTGCATCATTCATACCAGTCAAACTCAGTGAAAAGCAGGCCAGTACTGTCAATATTTTCTGTTGGCTGCCAGGCATTGCTATCTAAGTCGCTCAGATTTACACTGGCTGAATGTTTTGGAGCATTGAAATATATTGTCTCGACTATATCAGCAGGAAAACATTATGTTTAAAAATTGTGGGGATCCGTCAGGATTTGACCCCTTTTACTTTTTTTTCTTTTCCTTCTCGAACAAATTAGCGACGAAATCAGTTAATACGAAAACCATGACTTGGCCTGAATAAGTGAAGCAGCTCTCATTACAAGAGCTGCTATTTAAATTTATAATTCTCATACCATAGCGTTAGATTGCTCTAATGATGTTTAAAGTGTTTATGTTTATGGTGTTTTTTTAGTAATGTTGCGTTACTCACATTATCAATGCATAAAGAAAATTTATTACGCGCACAAGCTTTAAAATAATAAACTTTATTGGGGTCTAATCCTGTCACTGTCCATTCTAAATCTGTTGTCTTAACTAAATCGTGACCAGGGTCACGTATGGAACCCTTGAATAAAGCAGGATCCGTATTTATCAAAGTTTGTGCATTTATTGCTACGCCATCATCATAATCAACAATACCCGTATTCGGATCTTTTACACCCGTAAAGACCATCCATTCTCGAATTCCAAGAAATAACATATCTTTGTTCGCATAATTAAACCCCTGATCTTTTGGCAATTTTAACTTAAGGCGAACACTCGTATCATTAGACTGACCTAAAATTACCGGTGGTTTTAATTTAGACGGATTTGTAGGCACATAGAACGGATCTTTGCGAGTTAAACTATTTTGGCCATAGACTTGCAATAAGCCATCAATAAATGTCGGGCCTTCAGCCATGAAATTATGGCTGTCGCCACGTATTCCAGGTAAAGACTCGACTATAACCAAAAATTTTTCATTGAAATTAGTCCCATCAAATTCACTAAAGCCATTTTGCAACAAAAAGTTCAAATCTTGTACTGCGTATTCTTTAAAACCATTATTGGCAATAGGGCCATTGAGACCAAATGTAGCATCCTGCGCATATTGATAGTATAGCTTGATACCATCGCTATTTAGCACATTGACTAAGTTGTCTGCGTTCCAAACCGATGACGGCAAACCTGGCAAACTATTTGTTCCAAGAGCTGAACGAATGATGAAGCTACTAGCAAACTCTGGATGCAAAAACATAACATAACCCGTCATTACGCCTCCTCCGGAAGCGCCTGTTAGCACAGTATGTTCTCGGTCACTAAGAGTTCTATAGCGACTATCAATGGTTGGTTTAACCGTATTCAATAGAAAATCAACTTGCCCTGTAACCACGCTTTCAACTGACGGAATCCCATACACATACTGAGCCGCAGGTACTGCCCTGAATGTTCTGTTTCCATCAGACGAAGTATATTGGTTAGGTATTGCGACCAGTATAAACTCACCAATACCCGCTGCTAATTTATCTTGTATCTGCTTATTGGCTAAAAACTCATCAACACTAACCTCACCTTTAGTATAATTCTCTGCTGGAGACATTAATTCATCAAATGCCCATTGCCCATCATAAAAATACACTACTGGATATTGCTTTTGGCAATCGGTTAAATAAGATGCTGGCACGAGCACTTTCACTGGGACAGTGACGTTATTTACGACCACAAGCGATTGCGCTGGATCATAATCAGAATTAGGATTAATCATTGGTTGTAAAAATACTGTCCCCTGAACATTAGGTAAAGTCCCCTTAGCTTTCAACTCTTGTGCTGCCGATATCGCATTAGGATAACCTTCCCATAAAACAGCGCCTTCAGGAAGAACACATTGACTGGTGCTGACACGCTTATGAGCAAAAACATTGCTCATCCCGAAGAACATTAGGCATACCAAAATGCCTGAAAGGTAACGAGTTCTGTATGCGGGACCAATGGAGTCTGAGCCTTCATTAGTGCGTGAATGGTTGTCTAGCAACCTTGAAAAGCAGGATGCTACCGCTAAATTTGAGGATATTTTTACCTCTGCGCTATCTTCATTCAAATTAAATAAGCGCTTAATAAATGTTTTCATTGCTGATCTCCTTTTAATCTTTATAGTCACGGGTTCTTAGGCCTTATAAGCCCCTTAAGCCGCACTCCTACTAATACATCGAATCCTTTACAGCTATCACTCAATCCTTGAGCTATGGTATGCTTTTACAATACCTATACTATAAACATAGCAGGTATTAATTAAAATGCAAATTTAAGCGCTAATCGTTAGCGTTAGTTGTGTTGACATACCTGAAAAAACTTTGAAATAAGCTTATTCCGCACCATAAAGAGTATTTGTGAAATTGATGCCGTTTGCTGAAGTTGAATGCATTATCGTTTTAATAGGGTAAAAATAGTGCAATTAGTGACTTGCCACGCCTCACCTTGAGTGATTTCCGAGCCGGTTTTCGAGTTCTTGGCTTCGTTTTTGGTCTAGGCGACCAGTCGAGAACCTTCAGCTCTTTCAATATCGATCTTACCCATCAAGAAGGGAAGGGGTCAAATCTTGACTAATATACAAATCTCATTTTTAATTTGTCTATTTGTCAAGATTGGCCCCTTTTCAGCAGTTCCCGGTTAAGGATTAGCTCGCACCAGCAGTGGGTTTCCAGCCGACAGAAAATATAGTTTTCGCAAACTTTCTGCCTCTTAGGGGGATCACCGCTTGCGGCAGCTTGGCCGG
>JBGSSQ010000039.1:0-2248 GCA_041736975.1 Gammaproteobacteria bacterium | reverse complement strand
ATCCATAAACTAATGACTAACACTAATATTTTTTTCATATCAAACCTCGTTGTGCATGACTGGTTTATTTGTATTCTTCTAATTGACTCGCGCCCATGGTTTTGTATACAGGTCATCTTGGATAAATATCTTAATCGGTGTACCAGCATTTAAGGTGGCAGTCGGCACCAAACTTAAATACTTATTAATCATGGGTGCTAATTGCCCGCGAATGCCATCTCCTAGCTGACCTTTAAAAGTTGGATTAACATTCCCATATTGGTTAAATCCATCTCTAGGGAGGCTTGCTGAAAGTAAGGCGTATGCAGCGACCCCACCAAATTGCCAACCTAGATGTCGATTGATTTCATCTCCTACTGCTGCAATTCCTGATCGATCGAGTGCTGCTTGTTTTCTAAAATCAATTCGTTTGCCATCGGGTAACACCACCCATTGCACGGTCAGTCCTAAACGATTTTGAATCGGTTCGTTCACATTACTAATATGCAGAGATTGCCCCACAACCTGAGAACCTTTGGGAATCAAAATAAATTCGTTATCCACGGAGTAAACATCTTGATTCACCATGCCACGCCAAGGACCCCTATAATCAGAAATAATATCTTGATCTAAAGCACCACTGATGATAAGCCCTGTTGGGATGAGCATTCCTTTGCTTTTTTCTGTCCTGACATCTTCCTGATGAATTGAACGCCCAACAACCTCTGTTTGTCCTTCAGCAAAATGTTGTTTCAAACGCGCAATTTGTAAGGGAGTGAGCGGAAGTTGCGAATACTTAGAAGACCCAACACTATCTTGCCGTGATAGGAGTGCTTTATTGCTATTTCTCTCTTTAGATGTAAAAGCAAAACCCGCAGTGCGACTATTTAATGTGCGTTCAAACTCTTTCTTTTCCCAGCTCAACAATTGCGGGCTTGAAGTGTTCTTTGTTGGCTCACGAATAGATATGTTTCTTTCTTGGGCAAGCGCTTTGAATTGTTGCTGAGATTTTTCAAAGTTAACTTGATCAAGAAATCCATTGGACATTGTAGTTTCTTGGTTATCTCTTTGCGATTCATGAAGGGCTAACGGTTTTGGCGCTTTGCTTCCACCGCCCACAAACATCGATACGATCAGTGCTGCCACTAAAATCGCCCCAAAGAGCAGGACAATCTTTTGCGCTTTTTCGTTATGTGTTGAGGGTTTTTCTTGGACGTCTTTTTGATGTGTAGACATATGATTTAATCCTCAATCTTTACGACAAATATCAATCGTATTGTTGTCATAAATCAAGGTAAGCTGCGGATAAATCCCTGCGATGCGATACACTTTATTCATTGAATCATAATGGTATTGCAACAACTCCTTTTTTCCTGAAACAATGCTATAAATGTTCATCAAGTTTTTATCATCATTATTCAGGCGAATATAAGTCCACCGCCCATCATCATAGATACTATTAATCAGATGATTGCTCCACCATCCGTAATGTGCTTTGATGGTATATTGGGTATAAATATGACTGCGATAAGCGCTCAATCGTTTTTGTTGCTCACTCACCAGATGATGTTGTTGATCCTTCTCTCTTTGCAATTCTCGAGCCAACACTGTAATCACTTTTTGACTCGGAGTCTGATATTGTGTCCAGCTTGAATTAATCAATTGATGGTTATCTTTGACCACCACACAAGGTGGAGCATTCGCTTCCACTCTTTTCAAAATAAACTCATAACTGTGATTATTCACACCAATAAAAGACAAAGTGGTTTGCTCACCATCTGGCATGGTTTTATCCGTAGGTTTGAAATAGACATGGTTAGCTTTAGATTCAACTAACCATAACTCTGAATTCCCAACGACAGGATCAACCGCTTTCTCAACAGGTAAAAGGAGATGTGTGGCATGATTGATTTCACCCGTTAATGTATACACATGATCAGGTTTCCAATGAATCACCTGACAAGCGCTGTTTTCTTGAGCATGGCTAGCAAGCGGTATAAAGAAGCTTAGTACTGCTCCAGCCAATAAATAAAAGTGCCTCATAATTACTCCTCGTTATGGTGTGCTGTTTTTAAAATATTTTCTGATGGATCGTTTTTCATACTCGCACGCTCAACCGTAAACCCGATTGGATTGGCTCTAATTGAGTTAATATTAGTATTCAACTCTGACATCGGCTTGATCCGCCAAAGCAAAGTGATAATTTTTTTGGAAGTACTAAGGAGAGAACCATTTACTGATCGTTCAGTAACAGTTACAAAAACAGTCG
>JBGSSQ010000011.1:0-5104 GCA_041736975.1 Gammaproteobacteria bacterium | reverse complement strand
TCATCGTTGGAAGCGCTATCGAAGGCTACATCACGGCCATGTAGACGTTCTTCCATATGGTTAACATCGCGGGTTTTAACATCGTGCTTGTCGGCAAGCATCTTGGTTTCTTGAGAGCTTAGCCAATCACGCTCTTTATTCGCTTTGCGAAGATTAAAAAAGAGTTTGCGTTGAGCCTTAGTGGTAGCGATTTTGACGATACGCCAGTTACGCAATATAAATTCGTGGATTTCAGCTTTGATCCAGTGAGAGGCAAAAGAGACTAGGCGAACCCCTTTGGACGGGTCAAAACGCTTAACCGCCTTCATCAGGCCAATAGCGCCTTCCTGCACTAAGTCACCTAAAGCAAGCCCGTAGCCCAAATATCCTCTGGCAACGCTGATCACAAAACGCATGTGAGACATTACCATCTGGCGTGCGGCTTCTAAATCGCCTGTTTTGGCAAAATGCTCTGCCAGCGAGATTTCTTCTTCTGCTGTCAGTAGGGGTGTTTGGTGAGCCCAGGTTATGTAGCTCTCAAGGCTACCCATGGGTACTGCTAGTTCAAGTTTCTGTAGATTATTAGACATACTAATACCTCCATTACACTGTAATATTGGCGTATTTTAGCACTCTTTGCCCTAGAGTGCTAGTGTTTTTTAGTGTTGTTGCCAACGGCTAGTTGCCTGCTGGTGCCGAGAATAGAGAGCTAATCTCCGCATTTTTTGCGGAGATTAATTTGCATACGCGGAGAATAAGCCTTGCATCGCCTTTGCAGGTGTTATATAAAATTTGCGCAATAGCGCTGCGCAAATTTGAGCAGTGCCGTTGCGCAAATAGTGTTCGCCTGCTATAGCTATTATGGATACTGAATATTTAGTCAATAATGCTCACCTGGAGTCTACAGACGATTTCGTGCGGTTAGACCCTCACCTGCGCCGCATGACGCAGCAAACCTATATTTTTGAATCGCCCATCATTGATGAATTACCACTTGATACCCCTGGAATATACAATTTAGGGGGAGGGCGGCAAGTGGGCAAAACTACCCTCTTGAAGCAGTGGCTGCTTAGCCTGCTCAATAAAGGCGTCATTCCAGCGGCCATTTGCTTTCTATCGTGTAAGCTTGTTGTCGATGAGCAAAGCTATTAAATATCTAGCCGACACGGGTGCTTTTGATATGGCGTGAATTGGTTAAAGCATTATCAATTGATCACGCTCATCCCGCAATCGACTATGTGGGTTTGCTAGAATCGATAGATGCTGTTTATGTCCAAGCTGCTTTGATAGAAGACAAGCTAGTGGGTGCGCCAAAAAAGCAACGCAAATTTATGTTTAATGATCTTTTTATTTATCATGCGATAAGCGCTTGGTTAAATCCGAGCAAAGATCCTTTTAATGAGCAAATATTACCGTCAATCCAAAATCCCGAGCTATGTTGGGCGCTGGTTGAGTCTTGTGTAGTGACTCACTTTCGTCGTCACTACGAGAAAACTTTTTACCTAAAGGCTGAAGGAGAAGTGAATGTTGCCTATGTTGATAAAGAAAGGTTTTTGCCAGTGGAAGTCAAGTGGACAAATCAATTGCGATCAAAGGATTTAACACAAGTCCTTAAGTATCAAAATGCTCAAATATGGGCGCATGCTGATTATAGCCGAACAATAGAAAACACACCGGTACTGCCGTTGCCGTGGGCAATCTTGCGGTTAAAATAAATAGACTCATGTTGAGGGCTAAACCCGACTACTACTATTGACTTCAATGCCCAGCATGATAGGGTATCCCCATCTATTAACCAACGAGGATATGACCTTGAAAATTCGCAATTCCTTTCTTAGCCTCATGGCTGTCGGCGTAATTGGGCTGGCTACTGTAAGCAATCTCGCACAAGCTGCTGCTACTGCAACACCGGCCGCTTCTTTTAGCGCTGATCAAAAGACGCAGATTGAACAGATCGTTCATGATTATCTCGTTACCAAGCCTGAAGTGTTGATTGAAGCGTCTAAGTCTTTACAAGAAAAGCAAATATCTGAGGCCAGCAGCAAAGCTAAAGGAGCGATTGCTAAGAATGCCGCTAGTTTGTTCAGTACCGTTAACGCGCCAAAATTTGGGGCTGCTAACGGTGATATCACCGTCGTTGAGTTTCTTGATTACCAATGTGGCCACTGTAAACAAATGTCACCTGTGATTGCTGAGTTGCTGAAAACAGATCCTAAAGTGCAGGTCGTTATCAGAGGGCTACCCATTTTTGGTGATACTTCTAAATTGGCTACCAAGGCAGTTATCGCATCAACCAAGCAAGGCACAGATAAATTTGTTAAGTTTCATGATGGGCTGTTGACAACGCCTGATCATCTCACCGATAAAAGTATTTTTGAGATCGCTAAAAAGAATGGTCTAGATGTGGATAAACTCAAAAAAGATATGGAAAGCAAAGAAGTTGCTGACCAAATTGCTGAAAATTTCCGTCTTGCGCGTGAAATTGGTTTGATGGGTACACCGGCTTTTATTATTGGCAACCGTGGATACAGCAAAACTGAATTCATCGCTGGTGCAACTACCAACGACGCTCTTACTGCAACTATTGCAAAATTACGCAGTTAAGTTCATTAGCATTAATACCGTCTCTTGGGTTTTAGCCTAAGAGACGGTTCAGTTTAGGCCAACCAAATGCAAGCAAATAAACCACCCAAAACCTTTCAAGAACTCATCCGACGACTCAACGAATTTTGGGCAAAGCAAGGCTGTGTGATTGTGCAGCCACTTGATATGGAAGTGGGGGCGGGGACTTTTCACCCAGCTTCTTTTATGCGTGCTATTGGTCCTGAGCCTTGGTCTGCTGCTTATGTACAACCTTGTCGTCGTCCTACAGACGGACGCTACGGTGAAAACCCTAACCGTGCTCAACACTACTACCAGTACCAAGTTATTTTAAAGCCATCGCCGGAGAACATTCAGGAGCTGTATCTCAGTTCTTTGCGAGAGCTTGGCATCGATACTTTAGAGCAGGATATCCGTTTTGTTGAAGATAATTGGGAATCGCCAACCTTAGGTGCGTGGGGGCTTGGTTGGGAAGTGTGGCAGAATGGTATGGAAATTACCCAGTTCACTTACTTTCAACAGGTAGGTGGCCTTGAGTGCAAACCAGTGACCGGAGAAATCACCTATGGTTTGGAACGTATTGCTATGTACCTGCAAGGCGTTGAGAGCATGTATGATCTGTTGTGGACAGAACACCAAGGGCATCGTGTGACCTACGGTGATGTTTTTCATCAGAATGAAGTTGAAATGTCCAAGTATAATTTTGAACACGCCGATGTAGATAATTTGAAAGCACAATTTGCCAATTACGAAAAACAATGTCACGAATTAATCGCATTAAGTTTACCCTTGCCAGCTTATGAAATGGCGTTAAAAGCCTCGCATACTTTTAATTTACTCGACGCTCGCCGAGCAATTAGTGTGACAGAGCGTCAGCGATTTATTTTGCAAGTGCGTAAGCTCACACAATCAGTGGCGCAAAGTTATTATGACGCCAGAGAAAAATTAGGCTTTCCAATGCTGCGAGAGAATCAGAAGGTATCATCATGAATAAAGAGTCCCAAGATTTTTTGCTAGAAATTGGAACCGAAGAATTGCCATCCAAAATGCTCACAATATTAGGGCAAAGCTTGTCTGATGGTATTGAAAAAGGATTATCCGAAGCGGAATTAAATTATGTGTCAATCACTTGGTATGCTACGCCGCGTCGTTTGGCTATACTGATTACAGCATTATCCAGCGTGCAACCTGATCGGCACATTGTACGTTTAGGTCCCAATAAGCAAGCCGTATTTAATCAAAATAATGAGCCTACACCGGCTGCATTAGGTTTTGCAAAATCATGCGGTGTTGAGTTATCCGCTATACCTTTTAAAGAAACTGAGCAGGGTGAGCGTTTGTGTTTTGAGCAGACTCAACCAGGTGAACAGACACGCGCACTCATTACGCCTATAGTCACAGAAGCATTGCGTAAACTACCTATTCCTAAACCGATGCGCTGGGGCGCCGGCAACATTCATTTTGTTCGACCTGCACATTGGGTTGTGATGCTATTCGGCAGTGAGATTATTGAGAAACCTATTTTAGGGCTCATTCCTACGCAAAAAACCTATGGCCATCGTTTTCATCACCCAGATGCCATCGTTATTAATCAACCATCAGCGTATAAAGAGCAGCTACTCAAAGCCAATGTGATGGTTGATTTTAATGACCGTAGAGAGGCTATAAGCCAACAAATTCAGAGCTGTGCCAAAGATTACGGTGCGCCCGTTATAGACGAAGCCTTACTTGATGAGGTGACAGGTTTGGTTGAATGGCCCGTTGCATTGCTGGGTAAGTTTGACCCTAAATTTTTAGTAGTGCCCCAAGAGGCATTGATATCTTCTATGCAAGTTCACCAGAAATGTTTTGCCGTTCGCGATGAAAAAGGGCAACTACTGTCTATGTTTATTACCATCAGTAATATAGATAGCAGTGATAAACAAACCGTAATTGTTGGTAATGAACGAGTTATTCGTGCGCGATTGTCCGATGCTGAATTTTTCTATCAGGCCGACATAAAGCACAGTCTCAGTGCTTTTGCTGAAAATTTAAAATCGGTAGTATTTCAATCAAAGCTTGGTAGTGTTTTTGAGAAATCACAACGCAATAGCCAACTTGCGGTTCTAATCAGTGAACAAATAAATGCCAATCTAGAATACACTAAACTCGCTGCGAGTTTGGCTAAAGCCGATTTAATGACGCAAATGGTCGGTGAATTTCCTGAGTTGCAGGGCATTATGGGCTATTATTACGCGCTTTGTGCGACGCAGCCCCAAACAGTGGCCTTAGCCATACGTGAGCATTATCTGCCGCGTTTTGCAGGCGATACATTGCCAGAAACGCTGGAAGGTTGTGCGCTTTCCATGGCAGATAAACTTGATACATTGGTAGGCTTGTTCGGTATTAATCAGCCACCCACGGGTGACAAGGATCCGTATGGTTTGCGTCGTGCTGCATTGGGGGTGTTGCGCATTACCATTGAAAAAGGTTTGTTTTTAGACTTGCATTCTCTTTTGCAACAAGCGATCAATCACTATCACCT
>JBGSSQ010000008.1:0-2467 GCA_041736975.1 Gammaproteobacteria bacterium | reverse complement strand
CCTTTATTCCCTTTTAACCCTACAAAGTTGTAAGAATCAAGTTCTTTAGCATTTGTCCAGAAACCTTCTACATCTGAAACTAAGTACCTGCCTGATATTTTGCAAATAGGCTTATCAGATGGAAGGTGTGATAAGTTGTTTAGCAACAAGTGAATTTCACTCAGTCCTTTATTCTTGAAAGAATATTGATCTTGGACAAAAAGGTTAATATCTTTGTACATAGTTGCAAGATATTCTCTATGTTCAAGGCCGGAGTTATCAAACAAATAAATCTCTTTAATCCCCGTTTTTTTTAAAGAGGCAATTGTTGCTTGAGTTTGGGCGATTCTAACATCTGTATTCACAAGATAATCCTTAGCCCAGTCAAGCGGTTTATTAATAATCGAAGTTGAAGTAATAACAGCAATCATCATTTTTAAGTGTAATTATGGAAATAAAAAGAGGTTGTTATATGCATTAAAAGAATACGCTTCAATGTTTTGAATTAGTCAGAAAGTTGGAGTTATAAATAGGAATGCTGTGGAAACGAAGCTATTTCTGGGAATGATTTTGATTGCGGCAGGACTGTTTCGACTAAGGTTTACTTTAACTAGTGTCTGTCCATAGAGTCTCTCCCTGGAGGCTGATTCACTGCCGTCGAGGTGATCCGAGCATGATCAGCCTTAGGTTCCTGCTTTACATGGTGTTTTTTCATACTTCGTAATTCGTTTTTCACCTCATTTTCTTTCAATAGGGCGGTCTGCTCCCATGAGCTTCTCAAAATAAGCCATTTCAAGGAGCCTTAGATTTGTTTGACCATAGCTGCTGTCATTACTCTGATGTTGTAGGCTATTATACTCCATAGCACCTTGCTCTCAAAATGTTCAAATCCTTTCCAGTTGCATCTTGTTAAGTTAAAACCTCGCAACAGATTGGAAATATTGGCCTCTATCCCACTTCTCCATTTCTTTAAACGGGTTTCCATATTTTTACTGCTTACTATATTTTTCAGGCTGCCGACTATCTTGTTAAATACTATATTTACAATTCCCTTGCCTTCTGCATATTCCGCGTTTGCTTTAGAAGCATACCCACCATCTGTGGCACTATCCCTTGGCACAATATCGTACGACTCGATCAACTTGTCAATTGTGCCTTGATATAAAGTGCTATCAGAAGGATTGCCCCTGAGGATTTCACAGGTCAAGATCAAGTTACTTTTTCCTGTTCCAACATTGACTTTATGCCCAAATTTGATCTCTCTACTGCCCTTTACGATAATATCCGTATGTTGCTCATATATCGAAAATAACTTCTGGTCGTTGGGCACGGCTTTTCCTTCGATTTCTTTATAGTAGGTCATTCGGTAGACCTGATCCATTAAAGGCAAAAGCCGCTCCATAGCCTCTATGATCATTAAACTTGAGGCTCCTGCTTCAGCTTTTTTTTTATAGCATTTGATATACTATTGATCGTTTTAGTGAACAAAATCAACTGCTTATGAAATAAATCAACCCGCTTGTCTCCGGTTTTTGTGTTGTTTATCTTGAAATAGGTCTTCTTTGCTCCTTTCATGTAATCTTGGTAACGAAGAGTCGAAACCTCTTTCGATAACTGGTCTAACAAGCGATGACTTTCTTTAATACAGTCCCATACCAAAGCATTGTTTGTTGGATAATGTATGTTAGATTCAACCACAAAACTGTCCTGCCGAAACTGCTCAACGCTCTCTAGACCCTCGTCAATCGCAATTTTATTGATTGCTATCATCAGATTATTCAAGCTCTCCTGACGTATCTTTGAAATGTAAGACTGGTACATCTGGAAACTATACAATCGGTCAGGGTCTAACTTAATGAAGCGACCACATATTCTTGAGTCTACTTGCGCATATTCCAGCTCCCGATAATCCATGCCAGCCATTTCCTTGTACAATCCGGCTCTAAGTATTTGCTCTACACTTGGCATATCTTTACGTCCAAATTTGCTCCCCTTATGACCACTCATTATGTCATCTTTGACATAATCAAGCAGTTCTGGATGCTTCTCTAATATCGTATCGATCAAGCCTAACTCAGCATTTCTACTCCAGTCTGCCTGCCCTAATTTTACACTTAAGTTATGGAACAAGGATATTTTCATCCCCAAATCTAGCCAGATATTTTCATTCCAGCTTATAATCTGTTGATCTTATCCATCTTAGAGACGCCTCACACTCTATGGACAGACACTATTTAAACCAAATTCCTCTCTCATTTTAAAAGCCTTATACAAAGAACTATAAAAAAGTTCAACAGGAACTGGTCTCACATGACTTGGTATATCTACTAATCTATCAAAAATTACCTTTGTAACGTTATATTCTTTTACAAATTCCCAATATTTGTCTAAGTTTTCTACAACATCCATAGTCATGACAGTATTGATAGCAACATCAAAACCTACTTCTTTTAATAACTTGTATCCCTTTACTGCTTTATCAAAAGAA
>JBGSSQ010000449.1:0-4054 GCA_041736975.1 Gammaproteobacteria bacterium | reverse complement strand
ATTTTGCACTGCAGCGCAGCGCACGGAGATTACAAGGTAACCAAGAGGCTTTACTGTCGCTACTTTTCTGCACAAGATCGAGCCAGGATGAACAAGGACCCAGGCGAGAGCGACTTATTTCAACCTAGCAAGTGGGGAAGAACAATTGTTCATATCGCAGCAATGAATAGTCGGTTAAATTTTTTACATTGTCTTCGTGAAGAGTATGGTGATACACCATTTCACACACTATGTAACAACGACAATAGTGTTTTACATGAGGCATGTGCAGCTGGTACTTACACTACCACCCTTTGGTTAGTGCATACAGTGGGCCTTTCATTGACGGCCAGAAATAAAGATGGTGATACCCCATTACATCTGCTGGCAAGAATGCCCAACGGCTACGCACCACGTTGGAACAATGTCGAGACCGTTTTATGGCAGTTGGATTTGTCGCTGATCACAGATTATAAAAATAATGCCGGTGACACGGTGAAAGATATTTTACTGCGCGAAAATCAGCAAGATATGGTGGCGGCATTAGAAGAGATCGCTGAGGCTCGTCAAAATAGACTTCCGGTGCTCAATCACCCATAGCGAAACTATTCACGTTTTTAAAAGTAGGGGCTTGTTAATTCTGAGTGAGCTCAGAGGCTTATAATTCGCTTTTTGTGGAATATGCTATACTGACAGTGTATGTAACTTTTTTCATAAGGAGAGTTGTATGAGTCGTGAAAAGAAGCGTAATGTCGGTATACAACAGAATAACCGCGATTTAGGGGAAGCTAAAGAGCAGGGCGTTAGCCCTAGAAAGCTTAATATGGCAAAAAACCCAAAAACCATCGAAACCCTCAGAATGCTCCACTTCGCCAAACTACCACAACAAGAACAATTTTATCGTTTTGGCTCTGTTATTGTATACGACATACCTGAAGAGTCTGCGCCCCTCTCAGCTAAAGAGCGCGAAGCGATGATCAATAAACGCACTGAAACCCTTAAAGACTTAGAAAGACGGGTTGTTCGCAGTGCTGAAAAAGAAAATATCTCTCCTGAAATTCTAAATGACCTCAGAAAGGAAGTTGATGCAGATTTAGTCGAAAGTTTAAAACAATCCATCATTGGGGACGGTGCACAAGGCGCGAAGTCTTTCAAGACAATCATGGGGGAAACCGAGGCTACTGTTCAGTCAAAGATCGAGGCCCTAGAGCAAGCCAATGCTAGTCTCGCAGAGGCGCTGCAGGCTGATTCCCTTGATATTGGCTTGATGGATACATTGCAGCATAAAATTGATGGACTCAACAGTGAACTTATTGATCAGCGTGAAGATTTAGAGCGCGAATTATATGAGCGTCAGGAGCGCAAAGAATTACCTATACAGCCCTTAGAAGAAAGTGAGCTAAAAAAGATTATTCGACAAATTAATCAGGTGAAGACAATAGGTCCTGAGAAAGCAAAACCCTCCCATGCAGCTATTGAAAAAGCAGCAGTGTACACACTCTCAAAAAAATTGACAGCGTTGAATGCAGCGTTAACCACCAGTCTATCAGCTGACTCAATCGATATTACCGGTGTAGAGCAATATGTAGCGAGTATTGACAAAATTACCCAAGTGCTAAAATCTTACAACCCAGAGAATTTAGTGGAAATTATGGGGCCTGTTGATCAGGCCATGGCGCCTTATCTTGCACTGAAGCAACGCGTTGAGAGATTGGAATTTTTTGGGGGAGCACCTGAGGATATTAAGCAGTTTTCAAATCAGTATAATCTTGCCGATCTTAATGAAGCCGTTAAAACAAAAGAACAAGAATACCTTTCCAAAATGAGCGTTCCACTGGATCGTATTAATAGCAACCCAATTGCTAAAGAAGCAAAAGAATACTTCAATAAAATGATGACAGAAATAAAAGATAATGCTGCTTTTAAAGAGGCTTCACCAAGTGATACTTTCCCTCAGGGTATTGCAGACATTCCATTTAAAGCACACTTGGATTATTTAGTTAAACAACGAGACAGCGGAATTTTAGATGATAAAACCTACCAAGATTCTGTGGAAGCATTGGTAGGAGAATTGACAACGTCGGTAGAACGTTATTTGTCAGAGAGAGAGAAAAGCTTTTCAACATTGTTGAAAGTAGCCACATCCCATGCCAAACAAGTTGAAAACGCTCCTTTTGCCTATCAATATGATGGCAATGTGCATAAAGACTTGGCGGAGCCAGTAAAAGCCGCTGCAATACTTGAGCAGAAGATTGATCTCACTGATCTGAAAGATCCCAATAAGCGTAGTGAGGCTTTACCAGAGATTTTAACCAATATCAGGATGAGTGAGCGGGCCGCGGTTGAATTACAAAAAGCTGACGATAATTTACAGCGTAATCTAACCAATAAAACAGTGATAAATGAAATACCAGTAGAGATGAAATCAGTTAATTCTGGTACACCAGCACAAGGTACAGTGTGGTCAAAAGAAACGGTAAATCAAGAATTTCAACAAGAACATCCTGAGTTGTTTGGTGTAGACAAGTTGGTTTCAGATTCCTCAAAACAGCCAGGCGATCAGGAGGTTAGACTAACAGCAAGTGAAATAGCCGCTATACGTCAAAAAGCTGAAGCTGATTTTTTGCCTGACAAAAAACATGCTTTAACTAAAGATGATATTAAAGCAGCCAATATTAAGTTAAGTGAGCAACAAATTGAGCGTATAGTGGCACGCTCAGAAAAAATATTGCAGGAAAAAGGTAATGGTGAATCAAAAAAAATCATCAATGAGTTATCCGCTCTCTTGAAGGGACCTGTTACTCAAAAGTTGTCACGAACTGCTGCTGAGATTGATCAACAAATTAATGATATGCTTGACCGTGTGGAAAAAAACAGTGGTATAGAAGCTGGTGTACTACCAGCGTACGCGCGAGAGGAAACTGTTATTTCAGCTTCAGAGCAAACAGGAGCAACAACTCAAATTTCTCAAGTAGGGATATTTAAAGCCACTGTCAATTGGATAACTGCCCGCGTAGGTAACCTAGTCAATGCGGTAAAAGGCTTATTCGCAGGAAGTGAGCTTTCAGCACCTTCTGAATCGAAGGAAGATAACTTAACAGTTAAATCAGTACGATTCAATGATGGTGTTAGTGTTAATGAATTCAAACAAGGAAATAACACGGTTGCTCAATTGGATCAAGTATCTAAGCAAGTTGGTAGCGACAACGCACAAGATGAGATTATAGCTGATGACGAAGTATTTGCCACAATCCCAGATGATCTACCACCGCCCCCTCCACCAGTGACTCAAAATACTGAAGAGGTAAATTCAGAAGAAGTAAAAAATGCAAAGATTCCACCGCCACCTCTGCAACCTAGATCCCCAATAAAGGATATCCATATTCAAAAGATGGAAGAGGCTAAGGGCCATGTTGATGACATCGCCGCTAAAGGTTTAGCCGATCTTGATCGTCTGATATCAGGTGAAGCGGTTTCAGATAGCAGGCTGTCGTCTAACGATATTGATTCAGCTGTAAATAAAGAGGCTAAAGATAGTCATCTACCAAAATGGACGAAGTCTCCACTGTTGGCAGAATTTTCATTAAAGGATACCCCGTCGGTCGATGCAGCCCTGGATCATTTGACTCAACAAGGAGTTAAAATAAGTAAAATTTCAGGAGAGAAAGCTGGAGAAGTTTTAGTTACCCTACAAGGCAGGGATGAGAATGCGGTGAATGCAGCCAAAGTGGCTGCGAATTTGTCGACAGAGGTGAAGCTGCTGAAATCTACCGAAACATTTAACCAGACTTTTCAAGAGAATAAAGTGAATAAGGCTGATGATGTATCGGTGGATGTAGTGCAAAAAAAGTAACACTGGCGTGTTTTTTAAGATTCTTATTAGGCCAATACCCGCGCAATTTAACCGATTTTTGCTAAGTATGATATTTTTACATGCTAATTAGTCTACGCCACAGCATTCAGCGGTACGCGCTATCGCTCCCATATTTCGCACGTCGGTTATTCTATCCAATACCAGTATTATTGGTGACTTGCCTTGCTCAAATGCTTGTTGCAATACATGATCCAACGACAT
>JBGSSQ010000424.1:0-7675 GCA_041736975.1 Gammaproteobacteria bacterium | reverse complement strand
AAGCGACGTACAACAGAAAAAACTCAGATGGTTATCAATTTTTTTTAAATAATTTTTCGACAATCCGCGAGTGAGCTTTCAATTAATTTACGAGCAATACTTGCTGAAGGTGGCATAGCCGGCAAATCATCAGGACTAAACCAGCCCGCATCTTCAATCTCATCTACTTCTAGTTCTAGCTCACCCTGAAGATAGGTTGCTTTAAAAGCGATCATGAAGCTATCAGGAAAAGGCCAGGGTTGTGTGCCAAAATATTCCAGGTCACTGATTTCAATACCGAGCTCCTCTTTTACTTCCCGGTGAGCAGCCGCTTCAGCGGATTCGCCAACATCTATAAAACCGGCGATCGCACTATAAACACCAGGAGGAAAATGAGGCGATCGCGCCAATAAAAGTTGATTACCTTTTCGAATAAGCACCATCACGGCAGGTGAAAATCTTGGAAAAACCGAAACATTACACGCTAAACATTTTTTCTCAGTTTTCTGTGACTGACTTTCTAATTTAGCACCACACTGCCCACAGTACTGAGATTGCTTATCCCAATTTAAGCAATGATAAGCCCTTAAAATTTGCGACTCTAGCTTTGCATCAACTTCAGATAATATTTTTTTAATGGATATGATTTCATAATCTTCATGAACATCAAAATGCAGCTCCCGATCACAATGAATAAACTTGATGTCATTATCGCAATGTAAGCTAATAATTTTTAAATTGAGCGTATCAACTGTGAAACGGAAGGGTAACGTTATATGACGCGTTTTCGCACCAACAATAATTTGACTACCCATGAAAAACAGGCACGTCTCTTCGTCTGCTGGTTCGATATTGTGAGTCATATTAAAATCAACAGTACCATTGTACAACATAGAGGTCAATAACCACCCCTCGTGTAAGCCCCTGTCATCGCGAACTAAGCGTGACGACCCAGAAAAAATAACTATAAGAAAACAGCACAGACCCAAGAATAGAATAGGCCATGCCGCCTCCTTAAGGTCCATTTTCCCAAGAGCACAGTGTGACAACTATCTTTAAGGCCTAGTTTGTTGTTATGATACACCCATGACAAAAACCCCTACAATGAGCCCTGAAAACACCATTCTGCAGGTTGCCCTCGCAACGCCCCTGCGCCACCACTTTGACTACCTGCTCCCTGATGATGTGGACAAAGCGAAGGTACAGGTGGGCTTACGGGTATTAGTGCCCTTCGGCAAACAAAGCAAAGTCGGCATAGTGATCGGTTTTGGCAATGGCAGCGACCTCCCTATCGCCAAATTGAAGCCCATTGCTGAGATACTAGACGAAGAACCTCTGCTTGATGGGTCTATCATCGAGTTATGTGAGTGGGCCAGCCGCTATTACCAACACCCGCTGGGAGAGGTATTACACGCCGCGCTCCCCACACTTGCCCGTAAGCCGGGGCACCTCAACCAATCCGCCCACGAGCACTTCTATGCCATCGATTTTGATCAGACGCCCAAGCTCTCCGCTCGACAATCTGACCTTTACAGCCTCTTAGTAGCCAACCCAGGCTTAACAGGCAGCGCCTTGAAACTGCAAGGGTTTACGCCTACAACGGTACGCAAATTACTAGAAAAAGGGCTCCTGCGCGCCGCACCTGTCAATACAGCGGATGCACAACCTCCCTCAACCCCACAAACACCTGAAGGCTTGGCACTCAATGATGCCCAAGACCATGCTGTCAAAGCGATCAATCAACACGCTGGTTTTGGCTGCTTTTTACTCAACGGGGTCACCGGCAGCGGTAAAACTGAAGTGTATTTGCGCACCATTGCACATAGACTAGAACAGGGGCAACAAGCGATTGTACTGGTACCTGAAATTGGGCTGACGCCACAAACAATTGAACGCTTTACTGCGCGCTTTAAGGTGCCTATTGTTGCACTTCATTCAAAGCTGTCTGAAAATGATCGACTGCAAGCTTGGGTTGAAGCCAAATCTGGACGCGCTAAAATTATCATTGGCACACGTTCAGCGATACTGACACCAGCACCGAATTTAGGCATCATTATTCTTGATGAAGAACACGATATTTCTTTTAAACAGCAATCCCGATTTCGATACTCTGCACGCGACCTAGCCATTATGCGCTGCAAATTTTTAGACATTCCTATTGTCATGGGTAGCGCCACACCTTCTTTAGAAAGCTTATATAATGTCAATCAAAAACGTTTCACTGAACTTCAATTACCTGAACGGGCAGGCACCGCTTGCGCCCCTCAATATCAGGTCATTGACTGCAGAAAAGTTAAATTTCAAAATGGTTTGTGCCCAGAATTAGTCAATACTGTGCATCAACATCTGAACGCCAACAATCAAGTTCTGCTATTTTTAAACCGTCGTGGTTTTTCTCCTTTACTCCTTTGCCATGAATGCGGATGGACAGCCGACTGCCCCCATTGCGATGCAAAACTAACATTTCATCAACAAAAAAATCGTCTTTGCTGTCACCATTGCGGAACAGAGCGACCCCGTTACGCACAGTGCTTACAATGTCAAAGCAATCAATTAATGACTATAGGACTAGGCACTGAACGACTAGAGCAACAATTACAAAAATTATTTTCAGATATTGAAATTGTTCGAATTGATCAAGATACCACACGCGGGAAAACCAGCTTGATTGACTTGCTAGCAAAAGTTCAAAACGGTCAAAAACAAATTTTAATTGGCACACAAATGCTGGCCAAAGGCCATCACTTCCCCAATGTAACGCTGGTAGGATTAGTCGATGTCGACAACGCTCTATTTAGTAGTGATTTTCGTGCACTTGAACGTCTAGGACAATTAATTATTCAAGTAGCCGGCCGTGCTGGCCGCGAGGAAAAGCCTGGAACAGTACTCATCCAAACACACAATCCAGAACACCCACTGTTAGTCGAATTACTAACAAAAGGCTACCAGCAATTTGCACACTGCTTATTACAAGAACGCCAAGCCGTCAAGTTACCCCCTTATTCCTATCTCGCATTGCTTCAAGCAGAAAGCAATAAACCACTTCAGCTTAATAACTTTTTGAGTGAAGCCAAAGCAGCAGGCTTAGCCATCCCCACCAACAGCCCCATCAAGTTAATAGGCCCTTTGACCGCCCCCATGGGCAGAAAAGCCGGACGTCACCGCAGCCAACTCATCATCCAAGCTGAACAACGCCATACATTGCAACAATGGCTATCAGTGTGGATTAAAAAACTCACTGCGAGCAAGTCTGGGCAGCGGGTGCGCTGGGTTGTGGACGTCGATCCCCTGGAAATGTCATAGCCCCCTCGCTGTTATTGCGCCCCCCTGTCACTGCGAGCGCAGCGTGGCAATGAGAGAGAGAGGGGCACAATCCCAGTAGCGCTAGACTATTCACTAAATTATGCTACAATCCTCATCATTATCCTTTTAGGTGCTAGCACATGAACAATTTACATAATAAATACGACAAGGCCACTTTATTGCGCGAGCTGGAGCAAGAAGATTTTTCGCGTAAAACATTATCTTTTTATCGCTATGTAAAATTAGATGACTTACAAACATTGCGTGATACTTTATATTCAGAATGGCAAGCGTTAAAAGTCTTAGGTCGCGTTTATGTGGCAAATGAAGGCATCAATGCCCAAATCAGCGTGCCAGAACACAATATTGAATTATTTCGCAGCAAGCTTAATCAACACCGACCATTCAAAGATGTGTTCTTTAAAATGGCCGTTGAAGAAGGGCATTCATTTATCAAGCTTACCATTAAAGTAAAGCACGAAATTGTAGCCTATCGCATCCCTGATTCCGAATACGACATGTCAATGATTGGCAAACACCTGAGCGCTCATGAATTTAATCAAGCTATTGATGATGGCGCCATAGTGGTGGATATGCGTAACCAATATGAGGCTGAAGTAGGTCATTTCGAAAACGCTATCATTCCTGATGTTGATCGTTCTCAAGAACTGCTCTCAGAGGCAAAGCGTTTACTTGAAGGGCAAGAAGATAAAAAAATATTACTTTACTGCACTGGTGGCATTCGTTGCGAAAAGGCTAGCTCTTATTTAATGCACCATGGTTTCAAAGACGTCAATCAACTGAATGGCGGCATTATCCAATATGCCCACGAAGTAAAATCTAGCGATGATCCATCAAAATTTATTGGCAAAAATTTTGTTTTTGATAGCCGCATGGGAGAGCGAATTACTGACGACATTATTAGCCACTGCCATCAATGCGATGCACCGTGTGATAACCACATTGATTGTGCCAATACACTTTGCCACACACTTTTCATTCAGTGCGAATCCTGTGCTCAAAAATATAATCACTGCTGCTCACAACAATGCTCAGACTTTATGCGATTACCTAAAGAACAACAGGTATCTCTTGTTAAATCAGGCGCACTAAAGTTCACCACTAGAAAAAACAGTAGAATAGCCACCGTAACGACAAGAGCTTTGGATCTAGAAACAAGGCTATCTGAATAGCTTAAAAGCGCCTCCACATCACCCATGATATTTCCATATGGGCAAATAACGCTAAATTTGACTAATAAAAAAAGCCCATAAAAAGACTATGGGCTTTGGCGTATACAAATGATTATTTTATTGTGGGGAATAATCCGCAGTACAGTTGACCGTGACATCGTCAGTAGCTGAGCCATTGTAAAAGCTAATAAGATTAGTGGGCTCGTCTGAGACAGTTTGGCCATATGCCCACAACCGATCAATGTTGAATGTACTGATACCTTTGGGAAGTGTTGCCTGAACACGATTCTGGTTGACCCTTGCACCATTTAGCGAAACGATATTATAGCCCACCTCACCAAGGGGGCGCAAACTAAAATTCATGTCAATCATGACGACGTTATTTTTATCAGGGTTATTGATTTTACATTGCAAATTGTAGAAGAAATTTTGACTGAAAGAGTCACCGCTTATACCAGCCTCAGCACCACCCGCTGGGACTGTGACAGGACCAATGTTTATTGCAAATACGGCGGAACTTGCGAATAGCAAGGCTGATGAAACTAGAATTTTTCTTAACATATACGCCTCCAAAAAAATATTAGCAAAAAAAAATCAATTTATATTATATAACGACCAGAACCCCCTGTCAATAGTGCCAAGCCAACATGCCAACATCGTACTTTGAAATCACACAAATGCCCTGCAAATGGACTATTGCTCTAAACACCCACCTAGCTGGCTTTTTGGCAGGATTTTTGTTTATAAACTATAATGGCAGTAGGACTAATGATATAAGGGGTACCGCTATGAGCGATCTGAGCTATGTTGATGCTTTAAATAAAGTGAAAGAGCTAACAGTAAAATATGCTAAAGACCCACTGGGAGAGGGATTTGAGGCGCTACATGAGCTTAAACAACTCTCTTCTGACACCAACATTAAAACAGCTATCAATAAGCTTAGCGACAACTCCAATCTGGCTGGCAAGGATCTGGATGTGGTCAAAGACTTCCAAAAGCAAGTATTATCCCCACAACCAATACCAACTCCGCCCAACAAGGCTATAGAGCCCAATAAACCTCAAAGGGAAAATTTCCCACCCCCGTTCGGCTCATCTAAACCCAGTAACAACGCGCCGAGCCCTCAAGAGAATTACGGTAAAAAATTAGTTGATTTTCGAAACACTTATAAAGCTGACCCTAAAGTACAGAGATTATTTAATGCAAAACTCACCAGCTGCGCAAACAACAATAGCGTTAACGAAGCAAACCTCTATGCCATCCAGCAATGGCTGGCAGGCAGTGGTCCGCCCAATTATTTTGGCGCCACCAAACTAGGCCCAGTCTGGAACAATATTGGCGCCGCAACACTGGGGGATATCGCCGGCGATATCAACGCCAACCTAGCCGACGACAACCTTGAAAACGCTCAATTTGGCGATGCACTCGGTAAAGTCAATTCCCATATGAACGATTTGGCGGATGCCGCCAAGCCCGTTGAGCAGCACATGGACTTAAAGACAGAGGCCACCCCACCTATTCTTCACGGTGGCGTTCTTGACAAGGCTATTTCAGCGATAGACCATGCACTAGACAAAGCGCTAGTAACGGCACCAACACCTAATCCACAGGAATAGTGCTATTGCTAAGACATGCCTTTAGAGAACCTCGCTTGGTAATAGGTTGTTTGATATAGCATCTTGGGCACAGGTTCTAGTTGAACCCCCAACCCGCAAGGCCTATAATGCTGACCATGATAGCCATAGGACTCAACCATAAAAGCGCCCCCATCGCCCTTCGCGAGCAGTTAGCCTTTAGCGCCGAAAAAATGCCTATGGCACTTCGCGAGTTGGTAGGCTTAGACGCGGTAAATGAGGCCATGATACTCTCAACCTGCAATCGTGTGGAGCTGTATTGCACAGGGGGTGCGGAACAAGCTGTGAAAGACTGGTTAGCTCGCTACCATCAAATATCCCCAGCAGACCTAGCGCCTCACCTCTATTGCCATCGTCACCAGGATGCTGTGCGCCATGTCATGCAAGTTGCTAGCGGCCTAGATTCCATGATGTTGGGCGAGTCGCAGATTTTTGGACAGTTAAAGCAGGCTTATACCCTGGCTCGTGATGCAGGAACGATAGGCGATGTGCTGGGGCGCTTGTTTCCCACCGTGTTTACCGTAACCAAGCAGGTGCGTACTGATACCGACATCGGCGCCAGCCCTGTTTCCATTGCCTATGCCGCGGTTCATCATGCCAAGCGCATTTTTACCTCATTTGAACAACATCCCGTCTTATTGATTGGAGCTGGTGATACCATCGAAATGGTAGCCATGCACTTGTACAATCAGGGGGCGCGACGCATCATTGTTGCCAATCGGTCCTTGGAACGCGCTGAGTCTATAGCAAAGAAATACCACGGACATTGGATCCGCATTGCTGATGTGCCAGCCTATTTGAAAGAAGTGGATATTGTGGTGACGGCAACAGCCAGCCAGCTGCCAATTTTAGGCAAAGGAACGCTGGAAAGCGCGCTTAAAGTGCGTCGACATCGCCCCATCTTTATAGTTGATTTGGCCATACCGCGAGATGTAGAACCTGAAGCAAGTGAACTCGAGGATATTTATCTTTATAACATCGATGATTTAATCAGCTTTGTAGATCAAAATTTAAAGTGTCGTGAGGGTGCCGCTCAAAAAGCACAAGAGATTATCACCATTGCTGCCGCGCATTTTATGCGTGAATTACGTGGACAAGACGCTTTAGTGACTGTGCGTGATTACCGTCACAAAATTGAAAAAATGCGTGATGAAGCTCTTCTGGAAGCCAAGATTCAAATTCAACGGGGGCAATGCCCTGAACAAGTGCTCACCCAATTAGCACGCAATGTTACCAATAAAATCATGCACAGTCCTACGATTCATTTGCGTCAATCTGCATTCGACGATAGACCTGAATTACTCGCTTTTGCACGATTATTATTTGATCTATAAATCAGTAAGGACGCTTAGTAATGAAAGATTCCATCAAAAATAAACTCGAAAAATTGACCGAGCGATTTGAAGAATTATCCCGGCTAGTCAGTACTCCGGATGTCATCGCTCACCAAGAAAAATATCGTGAGTACACCAAGGAATACGCTAAGATAGAGCCTCTAGTGCAACAATTTCAGCAGTATCAATCTGTGCAATCAGCCTACGAAGAAGCGGAATCGCTGTTGAAAGA